>DAONDQ010000159.1:0-5758 GCA_035402645.1 Candidatus Cloacimonadota bacterium
ATCATTGGGGCATACGTTCACCAGTGAGACTGATACCGAAGTCCTGGTGCATCTGATCGAAGAATTTCAGAAGAGCATACCCTCACTTGAAGAAGCGATACGAGAGGCATTGAAACTTGTGGAAGGGACATATGGCATTGCTGTCATCAGTACCGACCATCCTGATAGGATCGTGGCGGCAAGAAAGGGAAGCCCGCTGATTGTCGGTGTGGGGAATGAAGAATATTTCATCTGCTCCGATGTCAGCGCAGTGATCATTCATACGAAAAAGGTTATCTATCTCCAGGATGGTGAGATCGTGACCTTGGATCATGAAGGATTTGAAATCACAACCCTGGAGAATGAGGCTGTAAAACCGAATATATCTGTCGTTGATTGGGATGTCTCAGCACTTGAAAAAGGTGAATTCAAGCATTTCATGTTGAAGGAGATATTCGAACAGCCATATTCGGTTGAAAATGCATTCCGTGGAAGACTGATCGATAACCTTGCCGTTAGTAAACTGGGCGGTCTTCAAATGCGTCCTGATGAATTGCGTAAAGTAAAACGAATTCAATTGATAGCTTGCGGCACTTCCTGGCATGCCTGCCTGATAGGAAAATACATCATTGAATCTCTGGCACGAATTCCGGTGGAAGTGGAATATGCCAGTGAATACAGATATCGTAATCCCATCATTCCTGATGATACTCTTGTCATTGTGATCAGCCAATCCGGAGAGACTGCCGATACCCTAGCTGCCATGCGGGAAGCCCAGGCAAAGGGTGTTCGTGTCCTGGGAATAACGAATGTGGTGGGCAGCACCATTGCTCGTGAATCGGATGGGGGAGTCTATATTCATGCGGGAGCGGAGATCGGAGTTGCTTCCACCAAAGCCTTTACTTCGCAGGTCACCATTCTATATCTGTTGGCAGTCATGCTTGGCAGGATGAAGCATGTGTCTCCAACCGACGGTTTGATGTACATTGATGAATTGAGGAAGATCCCTCAAAAGATAGAGAAGATATTGTCCATGAGTGATGAAATCCGTCAGATAGCTTCTTCTATCATGAATTCAACCAATGCCCTTTATTTGGGCAGGGGAGTGAATTATCCGGTTGCTTTGGAAGGAGCACTCAAATTGAAGGAAATATCCTATATTCATGCAGAAGGATATCCTGCAGCGGAAATGAAGCATGGTCCCATTGCATTGATCGACGAGAACATGCCCATAATCTGCATTGCTCCCCAAGATCTTCTCTACGATAAGATCTATTCCAATATGCAGGAAGTCAAAGCCAGGAATGGCAGATTGATCGCCATTGCGACAGAAGGTGACTCACAACTTCGCCAAATCTCAGAACACATAATTTGTGTGCCTGAAACCATTTCTCCGTTACAGCCACTACTTTTTGTGATTCCTTTGCAGTTGTTGGCATATCATGTGGCAGACCTGCGAGGATTGGATGTCGACCAGCCCCGTAATTTAGCGAAAAGCGTTACTGTGGAATAAAGGAATTAATAACGATGCCTACGCAGAAAGGTAAATCAGAAAAAGTTATCCATGAGAAGCAGGCAACTACCTCCGGGATAGACCTTGCGCATCAGGATGAACTACGTCATACGATCCTGGAAGGCATTGTTGAAGGAGTCCTTTTAGCTGAATCGGTGATCATTACCGATAATAAGGGCGTCATTCGCTATTGGAATACACCAACCGAGCAGATGTTAGGCTTTACAAGTGACGAAATGCTGGGAAAGAATATCCGGGATCTCTTCCACGAGAAGCAGTGGCTCAAGATATATCCGATCAATGTTTCCAATTCAAGTCATTTACACGATTACTATGGAAGAATCTATGAACTCACTGCCAAGGGCAGGCTCCTGGATCATATTCCCCTCGAGATCCAAATAACTCCCATCATCTCGGGTAATGAAATATATGTGGCTTTGATTTCAAGGAATATCACAGAACGCAAACTTCAGATTGAAGAGATGCAAAAAGCCAAAGAAGAAGCCGAAAAGGCAAATCGCTTGAAAAGTGAATTCCTTTCCAATATGTCTCATGAAATACGTACCCCCATGAATGCGATTCTGGGTTTTGCTGCCATCACCCTGAATAGTTTGGAAAATGAAGAACAGAAAGAGCATTTGAGAATTATCCAAACATCAGGGGAGAATCTTCTGCGGCTGCTGAATGATATTCTCGATCTTTCCAAGATTGAAGCAGAAAGAATGGTGCTCCAGCAAAAGGAATTTTCCATTAGACGATTGATGAATGAGATAAGGGAAGTATTTTCTCTGCAGGCAGTGCAGAAGAAAATCAAGTTCATTATCGATATCAGCAATGATACACCCGATATGTACGTTGGGGATGAACACCGTTTACGACAGATACTGATCAACTTCCTCTCAAACGCTTTCAAATTCACCAACGCCGAAGGGATTGTGAAGGTTTCCTTTCATCATGCCAAGGATACGGGTTACTTCGAAATCAGGGATACAGGTATCGGGATACCGAAAGATAAGATTCATTCCATTTTCAATGCCTTTGAGCAGGTCGACGGCTCCTTTACACGTCAATATGGCGGAACAGGCTTGGGCTTGGCGATCACCAAGCGTCTTGTCGAGCTGATGGAAGGCAGGATAGATGTTACCAGCGAAGAAAATAAAGGCTCTTTATTCAAGGTGCAGGTAAAGCTTCACCTTTCCCAGGGATTGGAATCCGAAATGGAAGAGGATATAGGGGCTGACAGCAAATTCAAGCATATCCTGAAAAAGACCGAGAACTACCGGAAAGGCGTCGCCATGGTGAAGAAATGGATCCAATTTGCCGAAGGTGACAGGGAAATCGAAGACATCATTTGTGAAGCCATCACTCTTCTTCCCGATAAACTTGAAGATATCAGGGAAGCCATACTGGGACGGGATATCAAAAAGACGGATTTCCTGACCCATTCTTTGAAAGGCGAGACCTTGAATCTCCACATGAATGATGTAGCACGAATTGCCAAGAAAATGAATGATGAAGCGAGACAAACCACTACGGACTGGTTATCACTCGAGCAGGATTTACTGGATCTATCAGACGTGCTATCGATTATCCCAGGTGATTATCTTGAAAAACACCTGGCAAAGCGTTCTGCGCAGGATATAGAAAAGCAGCATACGATCCTTGTGGCAGAAGATAACGCCATGAATCAGAAACTGATGAAGGCAATCATTGAAAAACTCGGTTTTGCCTGTGATGTTGTGGAAAACGGTCTCGATGCCTTGAATAAACTGGGAGAGAACGAATATCTTCTCCTGCTCCTCGACATGCAAATGCCGGTCATGGATGGTCTCGACCTGATCAAGATCATTCGTAATGACTACCAGTTGAAAGACCTGTATGTAGTGGCTGTGACTGCTCACGCAATGAAGGGAGATCGTGAGAGATTCATTGAAGCCGGATGTAATGAATATCTCCCGAAACCCATTGACTTTGACAAATTATCCCGAGTTATAGATAATACTCTCAAGCATAAAATGAACAACAACGAGTAATCCTCCATTTCGGATCATTACTCTCAAATAGGATTAGAGGTTCATGAGGAATCGTGCTGTTATCGATCAATACTGGCGTTATGTTCTACCTACCAGTTTCCTGGTCATTCTTCTTTTTATCTGGAAAGCGATCACTCAGACGGGAAAGATCGATAAATGGATACTGCCTTCTCCCAATGAGATATTCAGCGCTTTTCACAACTCATTCACATTACTCATGTCTCATGCTGCAGCCACTCTGACCGAGACCATCCTTGGCATGATCATCGCCATTATTCTTGGTATTCTGATTGCATCCATTCTCGAGCAGATCACATTCCTGAAATACATGATCTATCCCTTTCTCATCATCAGCCAGACGATTCCCATCATTTCCATCGCACCCCTGCTCATCATCTGGTTCGGTTTCGGCATCAAGGCAAAGGTGTTCATTGTTGCTCTTGTATGCTTTTTCCCAATTACCATCAACCTGTTGGATGGCTTTCGTACGATTGACCCCGAGCAACTCAAGTTATTGAAGACCATGGGTGCAAGCTCCTGGAAGCTCTTTCAAAAGGTGAAGATGCCTTCCTCCATGCCATTCCTGTTTTCTGGTTTGAAAATAGCAGCCACTTATAGCGTCATGAGTGCCATCATCGGGGAATGGCTCGGTGCTGCCAAGGGCTTGGGCATCTACATGACTCGTGCTTCTCACTCCTATCTGACTGCAAATGTGTTTGCTGCCATCCTGATGATCATTCTCATGAGCTTCGCCTTTTACCTGATTATTGAACTTTTGGAGAGAATTCTCATCCCCTGGCATTATTACAAAGAAGAATCATACGAATAAATAAGGAGATAAAATGAAAAGGATTCCGTTATTGTTTTTGATCTTTTCAATCATGATTTTGAGTATATTCGGTTGTGCAAAGAAAAAGGTTCCCGCACCACTTCAGAAGGTGATTGTTACACTGGACTGGACTCCCAATACCAATCACACAGGTCTGTACGTAGCACAGGACAAGGGATTCTACAAGGAAGAAGGGTTGGATGTCCAAATCGTTCAACCCGGTGAAAGCATGACGCTTCAGCTTGTTGGTGCCGGTAAGTCTGAATTCGGTATCAGTTACCAGGAAGATGTTACAACCGCAAGATCGAACGAAATCCCGGTGGTTTCAATAGCTGCTGTGATTCAGCACAATACTTCTGCTTTTGCTTCATTGAAAAAGGACAAGATCAAGACTCCCAAAGACTTTGAAGGAAAACGGTATGGAGATTGGGGTTCACCCACAGCAACAGAGATCATCAGGGCTTTGATGGAAAAAGACAAAGGAAACTTCTCGAAAGTCGAGATTGTCAGCGGCATCACGGAGTTCTTCCATACCATTGGCAAGGATGCTGATTTTGAATGGATATATTACGGCTGGGATGGTATTGAGGCAAAGCGTAGGGGTATGGACATCAATTACATGATGCTGAAAGACCTCGATCCTATATTTGATTATTACACACCTGTCATTGTGACCAATGAAATGACAATCAACAACAACCCCGAACTGGTTAAGAGATTCATGAAAGCAACAGCGGAAGGGTATCAATTTGCGATTCAGCATCCTGATGATGCGGCGCAGATTCTCGTCAAGCATGCACCTGAACTCGATCCGCAGTTGGTAAAGCTCAGCCAGGAATACCTGAGCAAGGAATATCAGTCAGATGCCCCTCAATGGGGTTATCAGAAGATGAGCGTTTGGCAGAATTATGCTCAGTGGATGTATGATCACCGTCTCATTCATGAGATGATAGAAATTCACAAAGCCTTCACGAATCAGTTCTTACCACAGAAATCATGATGCCTGAACTCGATATATCAAAAGTCAGCAAAAGCTACTTCTACAGGAAGGAGGAGACTCCTGCCCTGCTGGATATATCCATGTCCATAAATAAAGGTGAATTTGTCAGTCTTATCGGTCCGAGCGGGTGCGGGAAAAGCACCCTGCTCGAGATCATATCCGGCTTAACCAAACCCGATTCAGGAGATATCCTGTTCCAATCTGTCAATCGCAATAGCAAGCCTGGATTCGTCAGTTATATGCCCCAGGACGATACGCTCTTTCCCTGGCGGACTATTATGGAAAATGTCATCCTTCCTCTCGAGATACAGAATATTCCCAAGCAGGAAGCGATGAAGGAAGCAGCGTCCTATTTCGAATTATTCGGCTTAGCTAATTATGAGAACAAAAGACCTTTCATGCTC
>DAONDQ010000160.1:0-5742 GCA_035402645.1 Candidatus Cloacimonadota bacterium
CCTGGTGCGGGGCAGCACACTCTCAGCACCAACTTCCGAAGCACTCAACCCATCGTCGAAGCATCGGGAAGTTTCGCACATCAGGAACTGGGCGCTCAGAGACTCCCAAAAACCCCAGTAGCAGAGCGAAATCCAGCCCCTCGCCACCTTGGTATTCACCATTTTCCCACTCGCCCCGATGAAGCTAGGTGGGTTGCAGATCGAATCCAAGCACTCCTCGGCACCGAGTATATTGAGCGAAACGGGACGAGGCGTGGACTTACACCGGCTGATTTCGCAATCTTGATGAGTTCCACAAAATCTCCAGAGCAAGATGGGAACCCGAGGCATCACGCCTTCTCATCGGAACTTCAATCACGAAACGTCCCTTATACCCTGGCAGCCGGAGGCAGCGTTTTTGATAGAGCGCAGGTCGCCGCCTTACGGGATGTCTTCGCCTTGTTTAGAGGAGGGAATCCTGATAGGACTGCTTCCATTCATGTTTTTAATACCTCTCTTTTGCCAGCTTTCCCCGCTGCAGACCAGGGACAAGTCCTACAGGTGATTTCTGTGTGGGGGCGAAAAATCCATGCGCCTACTGGGACAACGCGAAGCCGACTGTACCCCCAAATCTTGTTAATGGATCTTTTAGAAGCGCTTGGCGTAAAGAATGATTTCCCACCCGACGAAGTCATGCGAGAAATCGGACTCTTCAGCCGGATGTTACAGGATGTCGAGTCTGTATACATGAGCGTTGACTCAGCTTATAGATTTCAAGATGTCATTAATTTTCTCGATAACGTCGCAGAAGATGGTTACAATCTCAGCACAGAAGATGTAACTACACGTCCAGATGCCGTTACCATCTCGACGGTTCACCAAATGAAAGGGCTTGAATTCCCTGTGGTGTTTGTAGTCGATGTGGAACCAGGGCGATTCCCCAATGCGAATAGGCGCTACGCAGGGCTAATTCCCATCGATATGATCGCCGCTGCAATACGAGGCGGAGCTTACCAAGGATCTTCATTTTCTCAAGCCCGCCTATTCTACACAGCGCTCACGAGGGCAGAGAGATACCTGTACGTATCAGGCTGCGCGACTCTGCCTGGGGGGAAACGCGTCTATCCACCCTCCCCCTTTGCGAATCGCCTTGTCCATCCTGAATTGGTTTCAGACCAGACACAGCTACCGCCAGGACTCGTTCCCGCGCCCCCCGTTACTCGGTCTGACGACAGCACACTTCCAACTTCCTTCAGCGATGTGAAGTACTACCTAAAATGCCCAATGGACTATCGATTCAGAAAGAGTTTCGGTTTCAGCCCCGAGATAGCGGAACTCTTCGGATATGGTCGGGTTGTCCACGTTGCGATAGAGAAACTACATGAGGAATTCCTGACCACAACACCCACCCAGGCAGACGCTCGGCGAGTGGTTCAAGAGAATTTCCATTTGAAACACGTCGCTCCAAGTAGATCCGGGAATCCAGGACCGTACGAACGCGCACAGAACAAGGCGGAAGAAATAGCCGTTGAATATGTCACAAGATTTGCTGACGATTTTTCTCATAGACGGCAAGTCGAAGCCAGATTTGAAATTCCTGCTGATCATTGCCTAATCACAGGTGCTATTGATCTGATGCTTCATGAGGATGATCACGGGGCAGTGATCGAATCTCAGGTGCTTGACTTTAAAACTATGGAAGGCGGTAAGGATCCAGAACACAATCCAGATCTCGATTGGACTGAACTTTCATTGCAGGTTCAGCTGTACGCCAAAGCTGCCCGTGAAGTCCTTCAGGAACCCGCGACAGCAGGTGCCATCCACCTCCTCAAGGACAACCAACGAATCGCTATTCCTGTTGACGATGAAGCGGTGGAAATTGCAGTAGAAAATGTTGTGTGGGCGGTTGCTGGCATTCTTGCACGAGATTTCCCGATGCGTCCTGAGCCAACCAAGTGTCAGGCATGTGATTTTAAGAGAATCTGCCCTCAATTACGCGCTGAGTTCCGAGCAGGGATTAACACTCCTCGCGCACTTAAGACACCCGATGGTGAGCGCCCTGCTGCCTGCTTGCTAATTTAATTAATAATCCATCGAACCAAGCATTTAGACTGTGGGTTTGACTAGCTAGCACCCTTAAGGTGGAGCATGAGCTTACTGTATTTATTTAGTATAAGCATCTCGCTCCACCCCTTTATGAGGTGCGTCAAGCTGCGCATCCTCCGAGAGAGCATGTCGATGACAACTCAAGTGCATGATCGATGTCATCCAGACTGACTCCTTGGTAGTACCTCAACTTCTTCTTAGTCCTACGAATGTTCTTGAGCTTCAGAAAGCCAGTACTGATTGCCGCCTGAAGCGCCATTGTGAACCTTCGGTTGCTGAATTCCTTGCCATCTACGCTGTACATATCAAGAAAGAGTTCGTACAACTCCTGCGTCTGCATGGAAGGAGACTCATCCGTAGGTTCTGGAAGGAGACTTAGGAGTTGAAGAAAGGCTTTCATGCGATCCATCAAGCCGATTAATTTTAGCCGTTTCTGAGATTCATACACTCCATAGGTTGGGATGTAGTGGTGAGCAACAGCAATCGCGCTGGTGATCTCCTCAGCACTCCATGGATAGGGTTTCTTCGTGTCGGCGTCGATACAACAATCGTTCCACGCCTTGCTCATTCCATGAACCGGCGCTGTGAGCAACGTCTGGACCACCTCGTCAGGGATGCTGAGGTACTTAACCAGATGAACGGCGATGACGAGCAGCGTCTTCCGTCCCTCCTCTCCCGACCTGCTGACCATTCCATACCGAATCCGATTACGGATATACCCGTCAGCACGAATCTTCCGGCTGCCCAGGTCTCCCTTTGCCGAGGTGTATGCCTGGTTGTTCCACTCTAATGGAACCTCCGGGGACCAGAAGATCCATTCCGGAGGAACGCGGAGAGCCGCTTCCCTTGCCCGTTGTTCATCCAGAGGAATCAGGATCATGGTGGAGGGCGTATACGGTTCTGGGTCTACCACTGGAATCCCAGACCAATCGATCGGTTCTCCATCCCAGGGCTGCCATGTTCCAGACTCCGGGTTCCTGATCTGGAGTGTGTATAGGCTTCCATCGGGGTGGACGCTGCCAGGACCGGGAAGGATGCCGGTCTGGACCACCCCATGCGACCCTGCTAGTTTTCGGCTTTTCCTTCGTGCTGTGGGATCCGGCAACCTTCCAAGGAAGACCCGATGACAAGGATCTCCGGCGGAGACCATCATCGTGAAGGGAGCATCTGCATATCGAGTAAGTGCCTCCTGTGAGTTGATCTCCAACCCCCAGAGTCCCAACGGATTTGGGGACCCCCCACGCTTCCCGGTCAGCAAGAAACCAACATTTTCTCCTTTCTTTAGAATGTCGTTTGCCACCTCAGCGGAGGAAATGACGTGATCTTCCCATGTTCCAGCAGGGCATTTCAGAGATTCTGGGAGCAGCCTAATAAAGCGAAGTCCCGCCTGTTGTGCTCCCACATAGAATGCTTGCAAATCTATGGGCATATTTTCCCCTCTCTTATTGTCTAATACCCCTACCCGGACAGACCTCTACTGACCTGCCCGGGCAGGGAATCCAAAACACTACAGACCACAACTCAAGACCTGAGAACAGATTCCATGAGCAGATCTATTAAGTAATCACGTTCTTAATCGACAACGCTATTTTATTCAACTTCGTAGGGATTTCCCTTAAGCCTCCTTAAAAGCTCCACCTTGATATCCAGTTCTCTCCCTGCCTCCTTACCAAGCGGACTCCGCAAGTGCTTGAGATCGAGGTTCCACCAATTAAACGCCCATATTCGATACATCGTCCCCTCCGCACCCGTACGCCAAGATTCTGGTTTGGAATTGATGTAATCGTTCACCAGTTGTTCAGCCTTATTTAATAATACATTAATCCTATCAATTTCCGCATCGATCCGCCTTGTCATAGTTGCCAGTCTTTTATTACTGATATCTCGACTCATTCCTGGTTGCTCATCAAGGCTACGAGACTTCGAGGCATAGACAGACAGCTTGTTCATAGATTTATTCAATGCATTCATGATCGCTTTCGGCATTCTTTCCATAGTATTCCTCCACAATTGCAGCATCAATTAACCATTGTTTGGTGTTTTTACAATCATGATGTGGTTTGATCTGAACAAAATCTTTGGTCCATCTCTAGTCCTGTTAGACATATACGTCTCCCTTAATATCTATATGCACTTCTTACAAGATTGATATTCGAATTAATTGAGTCCAAAAGAACCCTAAGAATATCATTCAAATATTTAGTCGATTACTATATGCATGTTCCATATCCGCACTCAAAACAAACGATTCGCTCCCATCGGGTTCGATCTCAGTAATGTCCTGGGGAGTCGCCCTCGGGACTATCCCTGGACCCTTTTCCAGGTCATATCCTCGTCCATCACCTCGATGACCATGGAGTCCACAGGGATGGCATCGAGGGTCCCCCACCAGTGCTGAGCGCAGCTTCCTTGCTGGAGAGCAATCCTTCCCAAGGCATTCCAGATCCCCAGGGGCATCTTGGCGGCTGCCCTGAGTGCGTTCCCTTGCAGAAGGGTCACCGGTTTCATTCCAAGACGGACGAGACCTCCCCCAAGGCGATACATCTCTTCAACCGTCAGAAGGCGGATTTCCCCGTCCTTCATGTACTCCTTCCGCGCAGTCGGTTCGTAGTAGGGATGCTTTGAGAACCACAGAATCGGTTCCTCCGGCGGCTCCACCCAAACTCCTGTGGGGAGCAGACATCCTGACTCAACAATCTGCCCAAATTTCTCTCCCGTGGTGTAATGCCAAACGATTTCTGGTTGATTATTCTTCTTCATGGTGAGATCTCCATTCGAGGTCGCAACGCAGCGATTGTAGTGTTTTTTACTGATGCTTATACACTGATTTCACAAACAATATGCTTGTTTAAAGCCTTATTTTTCTATATCTACTGCATCATATTTCTCCTCCTGTTTTTGACATAGGTTTTCTTGAGATATTAGGACATAACATCAGCTTTACTGCGCAAGCTCGCCAACGCACGCCATGCCCACCCAAATGGAGACATGAAGCAAGCCGGACCCTGCAGTCAATGCCATGAACCAGCAGATCGCGTCTGGTCCCATAGACCAGCCTCTTCCTGCCCACCACACCAAGCAGCCGTGGAGGCGATCACTCTAAAAGCCAGGGCATTCAGGCTTGCGATGCTTGTAGGTTAGGTTTCTAACCCAATCTTACTTCCTCGCGAAACCAGCAAGTGCCGTTTCTTTTATATATAGTAGCATAAAAAAAAGCATTGTCAAGCTTGGTTACCTGGGTTAGACGTCTAACCCACTATAACCCATGATTTACCATGATATCTAGACTCATTCTCATTTGTTTATGTCAGTTCGAAAGTAGACCACCCCTACACTTCCCGGCGGTCGTTCTTGGGCTGTCTCGAAAACCCCTCCCGGGGTGGGGTCTCCATTACTCACCCCCGATTGTGTCAGTCCTAAACCCACGTTCTCCCAGAACCAAGAGCTAGCGCGGGTTTGCATCGAAATTCACTGGCGTAATTCTGGCGCAGTGATCCCTGCAAAATGGTAGAATTGAGGCATCGATCGGTGATGATCGGTGATCTTTGAACAGAGTGGAGAAGTCCAGAAGAGCCAGTCTCCGTGCGGTTCTCCGTGGTTCTATCTGGTGCGCCCAGCAGGACTCGAACCTGCGACCTACGGCTTAGAAGGCCGTTG
>DAONDQ010000161.1:0-5537 GCA_035402645.1 Candidatus Cloacimonadota bacterium
AGCAAACTGCATATTACGATACCAGTTGGGTTTTTCTGACTGCAGGTAGATATCTTTATGGAATTCAAGCTGTCTATTCTTCAACTTCCATTTCAGAGACCTCATTTTCCAATTTCGTTGTCATGCCTGGGAAAACCAGTATCATGTCGATCGCTCCCAACCCATTCAGGCAGACAGCTTCAATCCACTTTATGCTCCAAAGGAATAATTCAGCGAAATTCGAAATTTTTAATGTGAAGGGGCAACATATCAGGACACTCAGACCAACCGGAACCCAGATTGGTGAAAATACCGTTACTTGGGATGGTAAGGATGACCAGGGTATGAATGTGCCATCAGGGGTTTACATTTGCAGGATGAAAGCCGGTAATCAGACTGATACGAGAAAAATGATCTTTACAAAGTAATCATCTGTTTGAAGGTATTCATTGATCATTGAAATTTGCTTAGGATGAACCATGAAAAAGAATTTATTATGTGCATTATTCTTGCTTTTACTTCTGTCTTTGAATTACGCTCAAATATCAAGTTCATATAATTCTTCGAAAACCATTTTCCCGAATTTTCAAACACCTAAGCATGATAATCCCCTACGACCAGAACCGGCATGGAACTTTCATGACCTTCCTTTTCAGCTTCTGCATTCATATTATGATTACATGATCTGTGGTACAAACGATACACCTATATGCTCTCCTGTAACGGATTTTGGAGGGACTTTCATTACGTATACAGGGCAACGAACAGCTAATAGCACAAGAAGGGCGTTCTTCACCTATGTGGATTACCCGGGCAATACGGTAGAAGTAAATAATGAATTAACTTACATCTCAACATATAATGAGCAGAATACAGCCGTGGGAATGATGCCGGATTGCGGTAAACCATTTTATGCTTGGGACGTTGCAGGAGCAGATAGCATTTCAGATGTCATGATGACATGGGATGCTTATTTGGAGCAAATACCCGGTTTAATTGCCGATAATCATACCTGCATTAACAATCCTGTAGCTCTTACCAGTAACAACACATCCGATAACCAGTTTAAATATCCTTCAGTAAAGGTGGGACCCTCTCCTCTTGCAAATATTCAAAGGCTATATATTCTTGCCCGCAATGTCACAATGCATAATGGATATCCCTGCAGCAATCCTATCATTGCGTGGGCAGATGTCACTGACGAAATGATGGAAAGTGGAGAAACACCTACCTTTCATTATACAACCATTCCTGAAATGGATCAATGGAATACCGACCTCAATACTGCCCGCATTCCATATTACGGTTTTACAGTGGATAATAGCGGAAATATCTATGTTGTGGGATATCATAAGACGATCAATATTGCGGATAATCAAGAGATCGATACAAATGATCTTGATGTATTTGTATGCAGTAATTATGGTCAGGGAACTTGGGCACATTACGCTGGTTCGAGTAAATTACCGTCCTGGAACCCTTTAACGAATAATGGAAATGGGGCGGGGTATTTTTGTTCTCCGCTGAATGTTCCATATGCTGATGATCAGTTGTTCTGGAAAGTCAATGATTCAAATCACATGAATGTCGTATTTGATGGAAATGGAAATCTTTTATGGGCGGGCATATGGACGTTATTCAATTCGGATCATGCAAGCTATCCTGAACTGAACACGATCAGGGAAGTATCATTTAACCTATCCTCCAACCAATTCACTCTACGTGAAGTATATCCTATTGCCGGGACATGCAATGATGAACGTATGTGGCAACCATGGGATACAGATGGTGATCATATAGTTGATCTTTATTCCCCAGAGGATGGGACTCCGATCATTCATACTGATTGGAATTACTGTTATTGGGATGACTCTGCCCATAATGGTCAGATGCGATTTTTATATAACAATGTCAAAATCACAGAACCGGACGAACATGGTTTGACTGCATGTGTATGGCAGAATTCATGGAAGGCAAGACAGATCCACGTATATGATGATCCTGACTATACACAATTCAGTAACGCCCCCGAGATTTTTATCTCTACATCCGCAAATAGAGGATTTGAATGGTCAGAACCGATTCAGATAAATCCTGTAGCGAACCAGCAAATCAGTAATAAAATACCTGTCTGGACTTGCCCGAGTGATAAGATCAAGTATCAGGGTATCAGTAATGAATCACTGGTTGGAAGATTGTGGTTGATGTATTATAATGATAATTCATGGGGTTCATATTCCCTACCCATCCCCGAAGGAACTGAGGCATCAGGTTATGTTGAATACATGTCAATTGATATCGGCTTTAATTCGAATAGTGTCTTTTCCGGTATTACTGGTATCGTGTATGATGGTATAACAAATCATCCGATTGCGAATGCCACTATCACTTGCACACCAGGGAATCATTCAACACTTTCGAATAGTCAGGGGCAGTATTCACTACCATTACAACCGGGTTCCTATTCATTAACGGCATTTGCTCAAGAATATAGTAGCCTGACTTTAAATAATATAGTTGTGAATCAATCCTTTTATACTACAGCAAACTTCATGATGAATGAATCATATACAATCACACTTTCAGTAGGAGCAGCCTCTCAAAATGATAATAATTCTGTTCTGATTCAATGGATACCAAGATCAGATAAAAATCTGATTCCATTTACCGATGATAAAATGAAAAGACAACTTGAATCGAAAGATTTACATAGAGATATCATAAATTACACCATATGGAGATTGTTATCAGGACAGGAAAGTGGCCAGAATCTTTGGATAGAAGTAGGTTCAGTTCCAGCTCAACAGAATTTCTTCACTGATACAAGTTGGGGAACTTTGAATGCAGGACAATATCGCTATGCAATCAAAGCTCTTTATGCTAACGAAAACATTTCAAATCCTTGCTTTTCAAACATCGTAACCAGGTATATCTTTGCTGGTATCCAGGGAGTTGTTTGCGACTTGAACAGCAACCCGGTTCCAAATGCCAATGTACGGCTCGATGCTATAGCCCCGAACGAACACGGACCTTATACCTGTTTTTCAGATAATAACGGGCATTTTAGTTTTCAAAATGTATGGTATGGATATTATCATCTATCGTGCTTAGCAAATCATTATCTTTATTCTCCGCCTGTAATGGGATTAATCCAGGCAAATATCAATCAGATACATAATATTGTGTTATATGATTCCTTATCTGCTCCTGTATCAGCCTCAGCAGTTGTTATAAATGATAGCGAAGCATCAATCTCATGGCTTATGCCTGAGAGAGATCTACGCAACCTGGTTGGATTAAGAATTTGGAGATTATTGGACAGCGAAGTATCGAATCCAAATTCCTGGATTCTTGTTGGTGATGTGAATGCCGATACAAGATCTTTCACTGATAATCATTGGCACGATCTTAACGCAGGATTTTTTATGTATGCTGTCAGGTCGATATATGCAGGAAATTTGCAATCTGCATATGCTCTTACCAACTCGATTGAACATGTGGACGTATCAGATCAGGTTGCTGTACCAATTCACTCGGAAATCACTTCTGTCAGACCGAACCCATTTCATACCACAACAAATCTTGGTTTCATATTGAAAAACGCATGTACTGCTTATTTTGAAATCTATAACAGCCGGGGACAGTTTGTGAGACATCTTGAATGCTCCAATACTGTGAGAGGAGAGAATGAACTCGTGTGGAATGGTCTTGATGATAAGGGAAAACAAGTTCCATCCGGAGTATATATCTGCAGGATGAATGCTCAGGGTAAAACGGATACCGTAAAAATACTTAGAATCAAATAAAAGGGAATTATCGATAGAGCAGCATTTTCCGTATCGAACTGTGTGCTCCTGCACTTATTTTACAGAAATATATACCGCTTGCAACAGGGTTTCCAGAGCTGTCCTTGCCATCCCAAGATACTTGTGCTGTACTTATATCCTTCATTTCATCCAGTAATCTCCGAACAAGTTGCCCTTTAATGTTATAGATTTCCATCCTGACATGTGATTTCCCGGTAGTTGAAAATCGGATCGTGGTCTGATGACTGAATGGATTCGGGTAGTTCATAAGGGATATACCTTGAAATGTAGTTATATTCTCATCATGATTTCCCATATAACCATCTTCACAAAAGACTTTAAAATCATCCAGCAGAAGAACGGCTGCGTAATCGGAAACACATTGAATTGCAATCCGAATGTCTCTGCCATCGTATGCTGAAAGATCATATTGATAATGGTGCCAGTTCAAGGCAGGAACACTCACTGTATCGGCACCTGTGATAGATATGAAGTCGGAAGGATCAGTTCCTGAAGTTGATATCAGGATGTTAAACTTCTCAAAACCATAGACAGCTGTATAGGATTGAGCCCAGAATTCAAAGGAAGAAGCGGAACCTAAATGTAACGGCGGTGAAATCAACCAATCGTTATTGGGTGGATTTGCACTATCGAAACATGCAAGCATCCGACTACCGGAACGGGTCGTGATACTCCCCATGGGCGGAAAAGTCGTATTGGGATTGAACACCATGAATGATTTGGGAACCGTCATATACGGAAATGATATCTGATTGAAATTGAAGGTTGGGCTCAAATCCAAGTCCAGATTGACCCAATTCCCGAACGAAATGGAAAAATCTGGATAATTCTCGAATGAATCAGAGAAGAGAAGATTCGGAATGCCATAGGTTATCTCGACGGTATAGATATTTGAACTGATCGACTCCACGATTCCATACATAGCACTCACTTGGTAGGTGTAATACCCGATGGCGAGAGTTGAATCCGAATAATTAGTATTCTGATAACCATTTTGCATATACAGCAGCAGGTTGTTCCTGTAAATTCGATATCCTGATAAATGGTCATTCGCTTCATGTGTGGGAATATTCCAGGACAAATGAACGTTATTGGTAACAACAACCCCTGAAAGATTCGTTGGTGGATTCATGGTTCCTGAAGGAGGCTGGAAAATGGAAAAATCGTCCAGGTACACGTATTTTCCACCTGTTGAATGATACATGAATGCAACTCGAATGACCTGCCCGGAGAATGCACTTAAGTTCGTGACAATTTCTTCATAAGACTCGGGAATCATTGCATTCGTGAGTAGCATGAGCGATGTGGAGAAATGAAGAGTGTCCAGGGTTGCTGATGTGGAGACCAGGACATCAAGGTATTCATTGATGGCTGTGGGAACAGAATCAGGAGTCTCGCTGCTGTTCTCGATCCAAAAACGTAATGTATTGCTGTTCGGAGTGACCAGGAAGGCGGGGCTCAACAACCAATGGTTACCATTTCGATAGCCTGCAACAGCGTAACTGCTTCCAGTATGCGAATTGCCAAAGGTGGAACGCCTCCACCCGGAAGCAGAGTTTGAAGAATCAAATCTCCACCAGTCATCCGGAGGAAAAGTTGAATTTTCAAAGTCTGTAATATATGGGAATGAATTGATGTAAGGGCTTGTCCCCATACCTGAAAGAGAAACGATATAAGGTGTTGTCTCGGATTCAGCCAGTACTTGAAGCTCTGCATGAAAGGTATTTACCG
>DAONDQ010000162.1:0-5457 GCA_035402645.1 Candidatus Cloacimonadota bacterium
CTCCCCAAACCATGGGATCTGTCAGAATTCCTGCGTGCTTCTCCCAATTTGTTGCAGGGAAGGCACCATCGAAATTTTCCGTCCAGGGGAATGTATAAATTGTCGGATCAGCCCTTGTGGTAAAGCTCCAAACAGGGCAGTCCATGGCATAACCGAAGGAATTGTGCGGGACAATACGCCAGTAGTAGGTTGTGGCATAATCCAGGTAACCGGCGATATCGAAGGTGTTTGTGTAAACGTCCTCTCCTGAAACGATATTGTATGGAGGGTTGTCACTACCAATAAATACCTTATATGAATCGGGTTGACCGCCATTGCTTGACCAACTCAGATTTGTATTGATCTCGACACCCGTTGCTCCATTAGTTGGGAGCACTGCTGAAGCGGGCGGCGGCACATCAGTTGGATCTGACATCAGCCAGATGTTTGGACGGTTGCTGTATAGTGTTCCACTGCCTGTGGGGTATGTCGAACCTGTTTTATAAACGCATTTGTTTGAAGATGAAGTATAGTTGAATTTGGGGTAGGGTGTCTGAGCAGTTCCGTCCCTGTTTTCCCAGAGAATTTCCAAGCTTGGTGACATATATAGGGTCGGGTCATAGGTATAGGGGGTAGTCAACGTAATTTCACACCAGCCTGCTGTCCAGGTTATCGAACCATTATAAACTTGTGTATAACCTGTATAACTCGTTGGATATGAAGTAAAACCTGAATAGGAGGTATTGTAATTATACCCCATGTAGATAGTCTGATTCAGTGTTGTGTAGGATGAGACATTAGACACATAAAAAGCGATCTTTTTAATTGTCGTTGCTGTTGTCATTCCTGCAGTCACTAATTCAGAGTTCAGGTACATGTTCTTGGTCCAGCTATAATTGGCATTACCATACAGCGGGACATAATATTCAGAGGAAGAGCCAGTACCTACCCTGAAATCCCCTGCAAATAACGAGAAACTCATTAAGCATATAAGCATGATGATGATTGCTTTAACTTTCATTATCGACTCCTTGCGGATAGTATCCGAGTGGGATTAACCCACTCGGATAAAATTCATTATTTCATCAGAACCATTTTCTTTGTATCCGTGTAATTCCCGCTGTTCATTCGATAGTAATAAACACCTGTAGCCACATCGTTGCCCTTCATATCGGTTCCATTCCAGGCAAACTGGTAATGACCTGCTGCGGCGTGGTTGAACTTGAAATCACGAATCAGTTGTCCCTTCGTATTCCAGATGGTAATATGAACAGAACCTGCATCCTTCATTTCATACTGAATGGTGGTCTGGGGATTAAACGGGTTTGGATATGCATTGAGCAGACTTGTTTTGGGTTGGATCGTGGGAGTATCTCCCTGTCCGTCATTATACTCAATACTTACGTGGATTGGACCGTGGAAATTGCTGTTACCGCTGATATCGACATTCTGCAGCCAGTAATAATAATCCTGATGATTTTCCACTTCTTCATCGAGGTAGCTGTATGAATGTTCATTCGCAGTGTTGGTAGCCTGGATCAATTGATTCAGTTGCACAGCATCACTGAGAATTCCGCTTTGAGAACGGTAAATATAGTAGCCAAGTGCATTTGTTTCTGACTGCGTTACCCAATGAAGGGATACGAAATTCTGCTGGGTGGTTTGTGCTGTGAATGAGGACAACTCAACAGGCAGTTCCTGCTCTTCATAAATGGATATGTTATGGATCATGATATCATTGTCAGCATTCGAGATGGTTGAACCTGCCCAGAAAGCGATTCTTGCAGCACCCCTGGTATATGGAAGCGACAGTGTTACGGTTTCGCCGTATGGGGAGATATTATTCAGGACATAGGCAGAACCGGAATTGTTCCATTCCTGGATGATATTACTGGTTGACCAGTCAAATCCATTCCCGACAAGAACAGCGAATCTGTCGTCTGTTCCGGTCATTGCAGGAGTCGTTGTTGGTGGTTGGTTCCACTTCAGGAATGCGAGATCGAATTTAAGTTTGAAATTTTCAGAAGTAATATTGACTGGAGGCGTGATAAGCCAACCGTTCATGGTGACATATAATTCAAGTTCAGCTGCCTTATCGCCACCTGCTGTATTCAACCAATCGTCCTGAGTCCACTTACAGAGACCATCCGCTCCAAATACAACAGGATCTGCCAAATTACCACTTTTGGTTTGCCAGTTAGTATTTGGGAAAGTTGTAAAATTCTCAGTGTATGGGAATGTATAGATTGTTGGATCATCTCTGGTCACGAAACTCCAGACAGGGCAACTTGTTGCATCACCAAAGGAATTATGGGGAACAACTTTCCAGTAATAGGTTGTGGCATAATGAAGGTATCCAGTGATATCATACGTTGAAGTTGTTACCACATCACCATTCACAAGGTTCGTTGGTGGGTTGTCAGTACCGCAATAGACCTTATAAGAGGTAGGTTGTCCACCGTTATGCTGCCATGATAAATTCGTATTGATCTCAATTGCTGTTGCAGCATTTGTTGGTGTCACTGCAGAAGCTGCCGGTGGAACAGCGGTAGGGGCGGACATGAACCAGATATTGGGACGATTGCTGTACCTTGTTCCACTTGTCAGTGCTGGATATGTGGTGCCATATTTATAGACACTTGTATAAGATACAGATGAGTAATTGAATTTTGGATATGGTGAAAGTGCTGAACCATCTCGGTTTTCCCATAAAAGTTCGAGACTTGGTGTACCTGCAGAGGTAGGATCAAACGTGTAAGGTGTTTGTAATGTCAATTCAAACCAACCGGGACCTGTCCAATTAATCGTGCCATTATATACCTGTGTATAACCGGAATAGGAAGATGGATAGTTTACCAGGCTTGAGCTATAGGAAGTATTATAGTTATACCCCATATAGATCGTTTGATTCAATGTCTGAAATGATGTGATATTGGTGACATAAAAAGCAATCTTGGTAATGGTCGTGGCAGTGGTCATGCCTGCTGCCTGCAATTCTGCATTGGTGTAGAGAGTCTTGCTCCAACCGTAATTTGCATAACCATCCAACGGTACATAATATTCCGTAGAAGTACCGGTACCAATTTTGTAATCACCTGCGAATAATGACAGGCATACAAGGGATAAAATAAACACTACAATTAATTTCGGATTCATTTCTCCTCCAAAAGAGCAATTACAGAGTCCGGCGTAGTATTACCGGACTCTGCATATTCATGTTATTTTAATAAGACCATTCGTTTCGTAATCAAACTATTGCCATTGCTCAGACGGTAGAAATAGACACCACTTGCTGCCGAGTGATCCTGATTGTCAGTACCATTCCAAGTTACCTGGTGATTGCCTACAGGCAGAGTACCATTTACAAGAGTTTTGACTAACTGTCCTTTGACGTTATAAACTTCGAGTTTTGTACTTGATTTTGAACTTGTTGAAAATTCTATATTTGTAACAGGGTTGAACGGATTCGGGAAATTCTGCATTAGAGCTGTCTTGGGTACAATGGTGACAGGATCATCATTTGCCGTACCTGTTCCGAACCAATCAAGCAAGTCATGCATGAATTGGGTTCTTTGAGTGGTATTCGATAACTGGCTGTAATCAAAACTAAAATAGAATGATCTGTAGATGAGGTTATCAAGCCAGACTGCGCATACACCATGATAAAGATATGCCTGACCGTCTATCGGACCATCTTCAAATGCAAATGCATTATTAGATCCGATTTCAGGATTCTGTACCTGGTCAGCGTACCAATCAGGACAGCCATCGCTTTCAAAGATGCAATCCGGACTAGAGGCATATACATTGAATTCATTACCTGCGGTTCCTATATGGGAGTTTGCCAGGTCGAGTATCGTTCCGCTTGCATATCCCATTGCATCAGGACCTGCCAAGCCATTGGTTCCACCGCCAAAGCCTGTCGGGATGTAACTAATTCTGAAATATGCCTCACAGAGTTTCTTTTCTATATTGGAATTAGGCATTCCGGCTTGTCCAAATGCCCATTCATCAGATGAGAAGAAGACATTCTTGATGTTTGTATTGGTACCGGAATCCATGAAGTTCATGAGTGCTGCACATAGATTATCGCATGTGGGACCGTTATAACCTGAAACGGCATAGCAAAGGACGGTTCTATATTGAGCGGGAATTGCATAGGAAGCATATTCCTGCCAATCATAGATGTCATAAGACACGCGAAGTGAATTTAGCACATTTTCATATACTGCAAGTTCTGAACCGGTGTAATCCTGTCCGCCTGAATATAAAAGCAGGATATGAGTATCGGCTGTCGGCAGTATTTTGAACATGTACAATGAATCTGGAGCACTGGCGGGAGAACTGGATGAATTACCATGCTCATCAGATGCTGTGAAGTAATACTGAAGTGTGACACCCAAAGGCAATGTAGGCAAGGTATAGGAAAAGTCGAAATTCGCCACCTGGGTCCCCTGGATCGTTTGCCATGTGCCATTATAATTGTAATGGAGGACTGCTGCAGTGATGTTGGAAGAATCAACAATATGGTTCTGAAGCGTAAGATTCTGCTGGAATGTGTTTCCCGGCTGTGCATGAGTGATTACTGGAGGCTGCGTATCTTCTCCGCTGTAGAAACGAATCGATAAACCGTCATGTAAGAGATTTCCTGCAGGTTGGACACCGATATAGGTCTGGTTTTGTACAATTTCACGGAGATAGCAGAGTCCAATATTTCCGGTCTCGTTCTGAATGGCTACAGTAGCGCTGCGACCATTGTTATGCGGTGCATTTGTTCCTGATACACCATTTTGTGTCGTATTGTAATTCATGATAATTTCACCATTTTCATACAGGACGACTTGGAACTTGAGGATAGGTGAACCACCGCTACCAGCATGGAAACGGAAGTTGTTCCACTGGATAATGGCATAACGATTAGGGGCTGTTCCAAAAGATTGGAAATAGATATCACCAGTTCCCTGATCTGCCTGTAAATCATCCCAATAAGCTGCGATTAAACCAGGCATCTGTACATATCCGGGAATTGGAAACATGTAGTTGAACATGTTGCCGTCAGCTTGCCAACCCGTGTCAGGATACCCTGAATACCAGTTATTGGGGGCAAGGAGTAATTCACCATTTGTATCTGCATAGAACTGTAAATATTCGGTACCATAGAATGGGAAGGGGAAGCCAAAACTTATCGGTTCACAGAAATTATCATCTCCCGAAAAGGCATTCACTCCGTTCATAATGACATCCAAACCTGTTGAACTGATATCCGTCCAGGTATAAGCCGGTCCCCCAACAGCATTGCTGTCTATCCAGCGATACCCGAAATTATCAGGTCCGCCTTCCATGACACGATATACGACGGGGAAGTTGGAAGTTAAAGTATTATTCAAAGGATTACCGTCAGCAGTCACAATTGTGAAAGTAACAGTGTAGGTTCCTGTAACGGTAGGCATCCAGAATTGTGTGAAATTAACTGTAACG
>DAONDQ010000163.1:0-5369 GCA_035402645.1 Candidatus Cloacimonadota bacterium
CCTTCCGGGTAAACCATCATCACAGGACCGTAGTCACATGGGCCCATACATCCTGTCTCGATGATGTTGACTTCTGCTGAAAGCCCCTTTTCATTGAGCACTTCAACAAATCTTTCCTTAATTTTCAGAGATCCTGCTGAGATACAACCTGATCCGCAGCAGATCAATAGATCGATACGTTTTAAAGACATGTAGAATCCCCTTTATTTTTCTGTGGAAACTACGTAATCTGAAACGACCCTTCCATTGACGATGTGTTCAACAACGACTTTGCGTACTTTTTCAGGATTCATAGCACCATAAGTGATCTTTGGCTTGCCTTCCTCAACGATGTCAACAATCGGTTCCATCGAAGAAAGACCTTTTTCACCAGTCTGAGTAATCAATACATCAGTAAGGTTGCGGGTTGCAATCTCATCGAGGAAGGTCTTCATCACTTCACGAGCACCCATGGCAATACCGGATGTACCCATGCCGACAACGACCTTGATACGATAATTGGACCCTCTGAGTTTCATTTCTTCTTGTGCTTTTTCCCTGATTTTTTTGAGATCAGCCAATGTTTTCATCAGATTTCCTCCATTTTTGTATTTTGTATTCCTTCATTTATATCGTTTTCTATATAGGAAATGACATCCGGATAAGTGATCGGGATGTCTCCCAGTTCTTCTCTTAATGGTATTGTATCGAATTCATAATGCAGGTTGGCACCACTAATTTCATGTTTTAGACAGACTTGAAAATCAATCTCGGGATGTCCTATGATGGAACCGAGTAATGTGTCCCTAATGTTTCCGAGTGGGATACGGTCAATGTTACTTGCCTGGAATTCAGCAAATAACTCAGTACCCTTTCCCAATTCACTTTTCATTAGGAATGAACCGTTCCATTGTTCCACATTCTGCTTGAATAATGGAATACCCAAACCAACTTTCTTGACCCTTTCCATCTTGCTTGTATAGAAGGGATCCTGTGCCATTGCAAGGGTTTTGGAATCCATACCGGTTCCGTTATCCCGGACAAATATCTTCATTCTGTCCGACACTTCATCCACATCTATGCGAATTTCAATCAGCTTTGCTTCTGCACGTGCTGAGTTTTCGATAATATCAAGCAGGTGTAATGACAAATCCTGCACATCACACCATTAATTTTCTTCTCTGTATTTTGAAAGGATCGCCTTGACCTTATCACGGCTATCAACCCTTCCATAGGTATCTTCACCGATCACAAATACCGGTGCTAATGAACAAGCGCCAACACAGCGAACAGATGTCATCGTAAACAGCTTGTCCGGGGTTGTCTCACCCATTTTAATACCAAGTTCGTCTGATATCATTTGAATGATTCTCTTGGCACCCTTCACAAAACAGGCTGTACCTTCACAGATATTGATCACGTATTTTCCACGCGGTATCATGGTAAAAGCGTTGTAAAATGTAACCACACCATATATCTTACTGACAGGCAGTTCCATTTCGTGGGCTATAAATACCTGAACTTCCATAGGAAGATAACCAAATATCTCCTGTGCCTTATGCAAAATCTCGATCAGCGGGTTCTGCAACTTCTTCTTCTCTTCAATCACAACTTTTAATTGTTCGTACAAAGGATTGTCGTATATAGTGTTAACCGACATCGTTCCTCCTGATTTATTTTATTTCTTCTTTTTCATTCCAAAGTTTTCTGCCTTCCGTACCCATACATGCTTTCCTGATCTCAGATACTGTCGGCTTCTCCAAATAAAACATAGCATATCCTGAGCCAACATCAGCCAAATAATGAGCATCTGAACTTCTTATCAAGGCATATTTTTCCAAATATGGAAAATCTGCCAAAATCCTATCACGATCTCCATGTGCCGTGATGCCGATGGCATCGATTGGCATATCATCCGGAATAAATCCCAACTGTCCAATGATGCTGAAAGTATGTACATCCACATGCGCAGGATAACAAAATCCGTGATATTCATGTATCTTATCCAACGCTTCATCCAATGTCCAGGTTGATGAATTCAATAATGCTCTTTCTTCGCACCTGATAATATTCTCATTCGAATCAATCACAACCTGGTCACCAAAGTAATCCGGATCATTGGGAATCGGAAGTAGGGATTCATATAGCTCTTTGTCAAAAGCAGATGCATCATCCGCTTCATCAAAGAGCGCAACCAAATGAATTTCCTCAGAAGTCTGAATTTCCACGCCATTGATAAAGGCAATATCATCCTTCGCTGCCACTCTATGATAGGCTGAACAGTTTGCCATTGTATTATGGTCTGTAATGGCAATGATGTCCAATCCCTTTTCCTTTGCTCTTTTCATCAGAGCCTTCGGAGACATTTCCAAACCACCGCAAGGTGATAAAACTGAATGTATATGCAAATCGGCTTTATACCAACGCATTCTCTGCTATAAACCTTATCTGTTAGATCTGATGAAGTTGCAGATAAAGGATTCCTGAAATCTCAAAGACACTCTTTTCACTGCTTACAAGACAGATGCCTTCTTCGATTGCCTTTTTGATGACTGCATCATCAGGTTTGCTGTCCTTGGCAAATACGATACAGGGGATTCCTGTCATGGAAGCCACAGCGATCACATTCAAATGTTTCATGATCGTGATCCAAACCTGGTGTGGTTGTGCCGAGCCCATAACGTCACTGAGCAAATCAGAAACATATCCGCCCTCGATCGTAATTCCGGAAATATCAATCCCTGGAGTCAAATTCACACCGGATATCTTCTCGAGGAATGAATTCAGTCTCACTCCCATTTATTCATCTCCTTTTTTATTATCATCATCATAATTCATCTTTCTTAATAATACAACACAATCTTCCAATTCAGCCTTACCCTGGACGATATCCTCTGCCAAGGCGTAACAGGTGGGAGATCCACATGCTGAACAATTCAATCCCGGAAGTTTTATCAATATTTCATTGAGTTTTTTCATTTTGGTGAGAGCTTGCTTAAAATCCTTATCGAGCTCCATAATGGATCTTTGCTCAAGTGGTTGTACTATAAAAGCTCCCTTTTGATTCAGGGCTACGAACTCTGAAAAATCCAATTCTTTATGTTGTGCATTTTTCATCATTTTCTTGATGCGACTCATGGCAACAAACGGATTCTCCACGTTCAATCCGCCTCCCACACAGCCATTCGTGCAACTTCTCAAAACAATATAGTCATATTGATCCAGGTAGTGATCTTCAACTCTCGATAGTATATTGATTACATTATCGATCCCATTTACAGATAATGCCCTGATATCATCTGTATCGACAAGGTCAGACTCAACCCCGGACAGTGCCCAGGAAAGTCCATTTTCATATGTATCGATATTCCCGTTAAAGTCATCCATTTTTTTTAATTTCTCGCGAACAAGTCCATATATCATACCTATTGAGAAGGCACCATCCTGTAATCTCTTGTAAGTACCTTCAGGTTGGTGAACTGCCGTCACCTGGGCAACACATGGTACAATCAGGAATATTCCGATATCATGGTCATCGAATCCATACAACCGCTTTGCTCTCTCGCGCATGAACTGTGTCAGAATGCTCATAGGAGCTTCCACGTGGAGGAGATTCGGCAATAATGAGGGGAATTTAACCTGTATCAAACGGACAACCGCGGGGCAATTGCTTGACAATATGGGTCTCATTTCCCTGTTCTCACGAATGTAGGAACGAATCAATGAGATCATGAAATCAGTGACAAAAGCCTCTTCGGCTACATCATCAAAACCAATGGTGAGAAGTGCTTTCTTCGCGGTGGGATATGATATGTCTTCTGTAAATTGCCCACCATATGAAGATGCGATGATGGCAATTTTGTATTTGAATTTCTTGATGATTTCAAGCGAGTCTGAACGAGGAACAATTGCATGGAAAGAGCAACTTGTCACACACTGGCCACAATCGATGCACCGTTGCGGATCGATTTCAGCCTTACCGTGACGCACACGTATTGCCTCTGTCGGACATACACGTACACAGGCAGTGCATCCGGTACACAAATCAGAGACTATGTGGATAGCGTGAAAGTACTCTTTTGGTTTCTCACTCATTCATTTTACACTTTATACTACTAATAATAATATACAATGATCTCCAACTTCGTAGGTTTGCCCCTTTCAGATTTCAGATGCATCACATCCGAATTCTTCTTGATATTAGGTAAACCAAGGCCGGCACCAAATCCCATTTCCCGAACCAATTCATCAGCGGTGGAAAATCCGGGTGTCATTGCCTGTTCGATGTTCTCGATGCCCGGACCCATATCGTTGAATGTAACATAAACAAACTCAGGATATATATAACTCTTCATTGTACCGCCAACAGAATGCGCGGCAATATTGATCTCTGCTTCATAAGAGGCAACGGCTATGCGTCTGAGTATCTCGGGATTTACACCTAATCTCTTTAAAATGTTCTTGAGTTCTGCTGATCCTTTTCCTGCATTGGTAAAATCTTTTTCCGCAATATCGAAATTCAGGCTCATCTCGGGTTCGGGAGCATGCATAAAGAAAGTTTTGGCTTCCTCCTGGTGCTCATCGCTGATATTCCAGTATTCTGCCATATGCTTCTATATCTTGCAACTTCTTAAACCGGAGTTATACAACAGACCACTGGAACGATACATCGTCATCTTGGTCGAGATCAAAGGCAAATCGCGTTCTTCTGCCATTTGAATCAATTCATCCGGAGGCATCTTACCTCGGACGAAGACGATTCCGAGAAGGTCTATCATATCTGCAAGCCGTATGACCTGCGGGTTGGTCAAGCCTGTTAAAAGCAGTGTTGCTTCTTTTGTACACATAAGGATATCGCTGATCAGATCAGAACTGAAGGCACATGGAATTTCTCTTTCCAGATCCACATGTGATGAAAGCACCTCTGCTTCCAGCAGTTCTACGAGTTCACGGAGTTTCATAAAAATTCCTTTCTTTAAGTTCGTTTTATGCAAACGTTTACTTTTTGAACAATTCGTCAAGGAAATTCCAAATATTGCATTCTTTATCTATTTAATTGAATTACATACTATTTTCGTATGGATTTGGCATTCATATGAAAACAATTTTCAATACTTGTATGATGCTATTATTCAACATTTATATTTGTTTCCAATTTATAGCATTCAAAATCACATCATATTCCAATCCTATTAATATCCCAATCTCATCTCTTTCCAATCTCGAGAGATTGGTATGGGATTGGAATCGCATTGGAATTAGATTGGAAAGGGATTGGAATGCTTCAGTCGGAGAATTGGTCATTCTGTGCCGTCCTAAATAAGTTGACACCATTGAAAAAAGAAGGAGTGACTTATGAAGGAAGCGAAAATGGAGAAAAAGACCGTTAA
>DAONDQ010000164.1:0-5337 GCA_035402645.1 Candidatus Cloacimonadota bacterium
AAATAAATTCTGTCTCCTATCCACATGGGTGTGGACAAATTACTCTTGAGATCGACCAGAACTTTGAATTTCCCGGTATTCCCATTATCGATGAGGATTTCACCTGCTGTACCACCTCTATATCTTTTCCAGCGTGCAAGATCCTCAGTGTTTCTTCCAAGAACAGTTCCTTTCTCATGGATACTGATTTGACTTGCCGGACCATAAGGCAGTGCCTTGGGATATCCCCCATTCCTGGGAATTTCGAATAAGACCATCTGTCTGGAAATAGCCTGGTTTGCGTTGGATGAATAGATGATTTTATCATTTCTCCAACCGATGGTCGCACAGGCTGCTCCCTGCCAGGTAAGACGAGTTGCCTGTCCACCCTCAGATGGCATGACATATATTTCGCTATTCCCCTCTTCCCTACCGGTAAATGCGATATACTTTCCATCCGGTGAAAAACGAGGTCTGGACACTTCACCAAGATTGGCTGTCAGACGAGTAGCCTGACCACCCTTTGTAGAAATCATCCATAGGTCATCTTCTGAAACAAACACGACCTTATCTTTGAAAATTGTTGGAAATCGGTAATAACCATTGGTTTGCTTGCTCATGATTAGCCTCCTGAATATCTGATATATCTTCTTAAATAAGAATTCCTTAATATCACTACATACACATCTGTAAAGTAAAGAAACAATATTGTATTGTCAAGAAGATTTTTAGAGCATCCCTATACTCTTTTAGACGGAATGTTTGGGTGGAAGATCTTTGCTACTTAGATTTTGCAGTCCAACTGATACCCGCACGAACGAAATAGATGCTCTTGATTCGTGTCTTTGTAGTAAAATCAGTCTGAAGGGAACGTTCCATGCCTATAGAGATCCCCTTCTCCGAGAGGTTGTTACCAAAATACATTCTTATGCCAGCACCGGGAGTAAGCTGTCCCCATGTTGCATTTCGAAACATGAACACATCTGTGTCATTCTTGATGAATGGTGCAAAGTTCACGGTTTTAAAGTTTGCTGATTTGCTTTGATATAGGGGAAGATAGACCATTGAATTAGTTAAAAGCGGTATTGATAGAATAACCAGTTTCATTTCTTCGGAAGTCGAATCCATGAAGGAAGCATTCACAAAATAACTAATAAGTCCAGAAGCGAGGCTTGCGATGGAATAATTGTCTTTAAAATCATTCCAGGGGTCTTTGTTGATACGCGTGAGATTGATCGATGTTTGTTCTGCTAATATTCCCTTATATACGATACCACCATTCCCGTAATTGATTCGATCGACAGAATAATCAGTATCAGAATAGAATTCATGTCCATAATTCAGGAAATGAATAGTATCTGTAGCATGGCATAATAACGGTAAAAATGCAATCATAAAAATAAGAAAGATTGTCTGTTTCATTTTTGTAACCTCGATGAATTTATTTATTGAGTATTATTAATTCTCCTCATTGCAGGATGTCAATCTTTAATGTGAAATATACATTCAATTGTAGAAAAAGAAAAGGCAGGAAAATCCTGCCTTTTATGGAAAATGAATCGTTTATTTCTTCATAGGTTTGGGCACTGCTGCCGGTGCTTGAGGCGGCATCAATTTAATGGATGAGATTGCTAGAATACCATCTTTATCCATCGTACCCTTCGTCAGTATCTTCACATTATCTTTCTGTTTGATCTTATCAAGTATCTGTGCCTTTGCCATTGTACTTCCCTTGGCATCGAATTTATGGAATTCATAGACATTCTTCGGGTTCTTGATAAAGATTCCAAACCCGGATGCTGTACAAGCAGGACTCTTCATGCACGCGACTGTATGCTTTCCAGGCAATTTCTTGAGATCTACATGAGAAGGGTCTTTCCCTGCTAATCCGCACTGATTATCAGAGAGATAACCCCAATATTCCTTTTCAACCGCTTTAACGACTTGTTTCTGCATGGGCTTTGTCTTTTCCACGATCGGTTTCTTAGCAGTTTGCTTGACTGGATCAACAGCAAACATTGAAACAGTAAAAGTAACCAATACGAGAAGGATTATGATTGTTGTAAGGCGTTTCATGTTTTCCTCCATTGTCACTATGGTCTTTTTATGAAAAGACTCATTTCAAATTCCATTAACAATATAATACATTTATACAAGTTAGGAAATTATTTGTCCTTGATATGATGCTTCAATATCCTTCGATTCAATGATTGTCTTGTGATATGCAGGGCATTTGCTACATGGGTTTTATTATGCTGATAGAATTCCAGGGCATTGATGATCCATTGCTTTTCTGTTTCATCCAGGATATCCAATGGTCTGAAACCTTCCTGCCAATCCGTTTCAAGGTCATGTTTTCTCTTCTCGATATAGAGATCAGGGAAGTCCTCACGGTATAGAACACCAGCATCATGGTCGCTAAGCACCATTGCTTTGCGAATCATGCTCTTCAACTCATTGATATTTCCTGGGTATGAATAGGACAATAGAAGTTGCTGCACATCACTGGATAATTCAGGTTGCGATCTTTGATTGATTTCAGAATAGATCTGAATGAAGTATTTTGCAAGAAGGAGTATATCCTCTTTCCTATCTCGAAGAGGCTTCAATTCTATTTCATGATTCGAAAGTAATTCCACCAATTCACACGAATGATTTTCATCCTTTTTCAATACGTCACTTGATATTTTTGAAGTAACGATGAATCTGACATTCATAGCCTGATATTGTCGGGAACCTAACTTCCTGAATCTGAGTGATGTGATGCTCTCAAGGAGCGATTGTTGCGCATGAAGTGGAATCTCGGTAAAATCTTCAATAAAGAGGAGACCATTTTGGGCTAATGACAAATACCCGTCCTTATCGTCATCTTGTTTAGTAAAGACGTTATAGGTCGTTCCAAACAATTCACTTTCAATTTGAGCAGGGAGAAATTTAGTGCACTCAAACCTGACAAAAGGCTGATTCCTGCGATTGCTTAAAGAATGAATGTTCTGAGCAATTGTCTCCTTCCCAACCCCATTCTCACCTACGATCATCACATTTGTGTTATCTTCAGATGCAATTTTGGCGATCATATCCATTAACTTCATCATTTCAGGATTTGCGGAAACAAAGGAGAAACGCATCCTACTTTCATAGGTTCCAAGTAGTTCCTGATAGAGACGATGAGATGATTGGATTTGAATGGATAATGTGCTCAAAGAAAGGATTCGTCCCGCCAGTTGGTGTATCTCTCGGGAATTGGTCGGTTTCTGAATGAAGTCTATTGCTCCCATTTTCATGAAATTAACAACATTGTAAGTATTTTTAGCATCAGCAATCACGATAAATGGTATTTTGGCGAAATTGGAAGTAATCTGTGATATCAAGTGTTCATCGTATCTATGTTGTTCGGAATCAATCATGATTAAGTCAATATTACCGGGATTCGTATGTATGGTAGTACTATCGGTATGATGTATGGAAAAATGATTCTTCTTTAAAAAAGCTGAAATTTCTTTTGAAAATTCATCATCATCAGAGATCAGCAGGATATTTCTAACCTTCACAATCCCCCCAATCAATTTTGATTGAAGAATTGCAAGACTCGTAAATATGTCAATTCTTTTCTGTACGCTTTCGGTCAGTATTCATAGAAAATATATGATCACCCACCCAACTAAACCTAAGATCAAACATAAATAATGTCCGAAGGTCTTTGGTGAATACTCCCTTCTTAGCCGATCATTCACCCGATTCAAGTATAATTGAATTGGTAGGCTGATTAGGATTGAAAGATCAAAAACTAATGTGAATATGAATAAAAATGCATAAAGTCTTCCTGAAAATGGGCATCTTTCAACTTCATTCAATTGTTTATCCTGTTCCATGCTAACGAATGTTCGAATCAGGGATAATCTTGTTGAATAATGCCTGGAAGCATATGCGGATTCCCTAGCATTCTGAAAACGGGCATATGACCAGTTCTTATAGAACCAGTAAAGTTGGTATAATCCCACCGTAATAACCGTCATCAATATCAATCTGCTGATCGGAATGTAAAAGAAAACAGCTTCTTGTGGATAGATTCCCGGTATTTCTTCATCCTTTCCAACAAATTTTCCCAATTCCCTGTCAGCTTTCGCATCGAATTTCATATCCATGACAGGAGCATTGTATTTATGCATCAGTTCATCAACCTCATTGAATTTCACCATTTTGGTTGTGTTTTGCTTCATGATTGATGTATCCAATTCCATTTCACCACGCAGTACCTTCTCAATAAGGGAATGTTCCGAAATAGGACCTTTCAGTTGCCCAAATTCCAAATAATACCAGTTCGGCATGTCGAGCCTCCTTATTCTGATGAATTATTCATTGACACCATAGGATTCATTGCAACATATTTTATTGTTTAATGTCATTAAATCAATATCATATGTATTGGAGGTGAGTATGAAGTTGCATTGGTTCATTTGGTTTCCTCGTATGATGCTGTTAGTATTCGCTGTTTTGCTTGTATGGTATAATCTTGATGTCTTTTATGGGGCACAGCATTTCATTTTCAAGATCGAGACTTTTCTACCTCAAGTGATCCCGGCTGTCGTATTATTGCTGATTCTATGGTTAGCCTGGAATAAGCCAATGTGGGGAGGAATACTGCTGATCATTGTCAGCTTCATTTTCACATATTTCTATCATTCATATCGGCATTTGACTTCTTTTCTTCTATTAACTGCCGTGCCTATTATCATTGGGGTCCTTTATATAATTGTTCATTATATGAAACCCAAGAAATTGAATATTACATTATCATCATCAAGCATTGATACCAATCTGTAAAAACGAAATGCCCACCTTTTGCGGGTGGGCATTTGTAAATATACTTCGATTATTGTTTCGGTTGCAGTAATTTTAGAGGAATCTTGCCGCAAAATCAAGCATCAGTTCGCTTGCTGTTTGTAGAGGTGCATAAAAATATCCAACTTCCTTGTATGATATAAATCCGAATATGGGAAATTGCATTGTCAATTTAATTTACAGTGTGTGAACCGTAACTGCTTGTAATAAAATGCATATTTCCTTTATTCATAATATATTAAAATTCCATTCAAGTGGTGTAACAATCTGAACTGCAATATATAACTGATTACATCTACCACATATTTTCTTTTCTCCACTTGCTTCAGCAGTTCATTCTGAAAATTATTCTCTGCTTCATACAGTTTGCTTATCTTCTCAGGAGACAGGATTTTCTCAAGCTTATTATAATAAATCTTCTCAGTCTGTGCCTTTTTTATCTCAATTTCTATCTGCGCGTCATTGGCCTTCTTATAATCCTGAGGAGTCGCATCGCCATCTTTTTCTTTTTTGTTC
>DAONDQ010000165.1:0-5299 GCA_035402645.1 Candidatus Cloacimonadota bacterium
ATTCTTATAACCTTCTTTTACTTCCATACAAACCCCATTTTTTGAAGGTGAGCGTTTACTTTGCTTTCCATTTCTATCACTTCAGCATCAATGGAGGGAAGCGGTGATTCATAACGTTCAGCCAGTTCTTTGATTCGGGTGGTCAGGTGCTGACTTGTTTGGTCAACCTCGCTTTTGATGGATACTTCAATGCTTTGCATCCATTTGTCATCCACCACCAATGCTTTGATTTCTTCCACAGAGAGTTTGGGGTACTGTGCGTAAAGTTTTGCTTCCAGTTCGGTTTGGCTGGCTTTTATCTGCTTATTCAACTCACCCAGTCTGTCGGAGAGCAGCAGGTACCTGTTCATGACATCCAATTCGCTCAACCCCCCACCATAACCAGCAGATGGTTCTGCCGCCATTGGAAGTTCTTTCTTTTTTTCGGATTTCAGTTCCCTGATTCGTGCCGCCACACTGACTTTGTTAATCTTATCAAAGTCTGCAAAATATCCTTCCTCACCACTGTACTCTTCTTCCAGTTCCGATATTTCAGCATCTATGCTGTCTCTTTTGGCTTCAAGGCTATCCAGATGTTCTTTTTCTTTCGTAAAGAATCGGTGAACCACAAGTTCTTTGGGTATCAGGTCGCATGTCCAGCCTTTATCCACCAGTTTCCCCTGCTTGTTTCCCACCAGTATTCTGTAGGTTTCAGCTTTCCAACCATCGGATGAAATGATGTAGATATCATCCTGCATCGTGGCATTCCAGTAATTCATCAGGTGTTGGTAGATGTCGTAGTTTTCCACCAGTATCTCCGTATCGAACAGTGATAGTAAGCCTTCTGAGATTTCCAGGATGATTTCCTTCGGCTGGCAATCAACAGATAGGTTCTTCAGGTACTCAGTGCTGCTGATCTTCCATTTATGAAATAAAGAATCGGTTTTCTGGGTGAAAGCCTGAAACTCAGGATGCCCGAAAATCGTTTGTTTTATCTGGTCTTTGGTTACCTTCAGGTCAGCGTATTTAGGACGGTCAGCAGGTGAAAACAAAGCAGACTTGAGATTTGGAAACTCCTGCCAGTACTCATGAAGTGCATCAATGTCTTGGTTTGGAATACCACCCAGTAAATGTGCTTCAATATCCTGCACGTCTTCGGTTTCCAGATTCTCGATGTACCTTGGAATATTCAGATTGTATTCGTTCTTCTGGATTTCTTCAAACGAAACCATTCGGCTGAATCCGTCAATCTGTCGTTGGTTATTGAACACATCGGCAATTTTATGAATATCCTGCTCTCTGAGACGGTTCTTGTTGCCATCCTTGATGAAACCCTTACCTGCATCAATAATGAAGATACCCTTACGATTTACAGCGTTCTCTTTATCGATGACGATGATGGATGCGGGAATACCCGTGCCATAGAATAAGTTCGCTGGCAAGCCTATAATGCCCTTTATATAGCCTTTTTTTATCAGGTTCTTTCTAATTTCAGCTTCGGCATTCCCACGGAACAACACACCATGAGGTAGAATACAAGCACCCTTACCGCACCGTTTCAGAGAGCGAACAATATGAAGTAGAAATGCAAAATCACCGTTCTTTTCTGGAGGAACACCATAGTCAGAAAAGCGGTTATAGGGGTTGTCTTCAGGCAATGTCAAACCGTTGCTCCAGCGTTTGTCTGAGAATGGAGGATTAGCTACGACAAAATCAAAGGTTTTCATGTTACCAGCTTCTTCAAATAGTGGATTTGCCAGTGTATTACCCTGTTTGATTTCAGCCGTGGGGTTATCATGAAGAATCATATTCATTCGTGCCAGTCCAGCAGTCGTGGCTTCCTTCTCCTGACCGTATAATGCAACTCTGCCTATACATTCGCCAACAACTCGCAGTAAAAGCGAACCCGAACCACAGGTGGGATCATATACAGTTACTTCAGCATCAGCACCAATATTATTAATACCAATAATTTTAGCCATAATGCGGCTGACTTCAGCAGGCGTATAGAATTGACCTTTGCTCTTGCCGCTTTCCGTTGCAAAGTGCCGCATCAGGTACTCGTAAGCATCACCAAGGATATCATCACCTTCCGCATGGTTCTTACTGAAGTCCAAGGCTGGGTTTTCAAAGATGCCGATGAGGTTGGTCAGCCTGTCCACCATTTCTTTCCCGCTGCCCAACTTGCTGACATCAGCAAAATCAGGCATGTCGGATAGTTTGTTCGCTTCAGCGATAGGTGCGATGATTTTCTTGTTGATTTGGTCACCAATGTCAGTTTTGCCCTTCAAAGCTATCATATCTCTGAAGCTCGACCCACTGGGAATCGTAATTGGAGCATAGGGTTGTCCTGCCCACTTATCGCTGATGTATTTCAGGAAGAGCATCACCAGCACGTAATCCTTGTACTGGCTGGCATCCATGCCGCCCCGTAGTTCGTCACAGCTTGCCCATAAAGAGCTGTAGAGTTCTGATTTTTTTATAGCCATGGTAGTATTTACAATATCTTACTTTGATGATTTTTTTGATTTCTGGGTGCTTTCAATAAGACTCTTTGGGTTCACCTCAAGGCATTCTGCAATCTTGAAAAGAGTATCCAACGTGGGTTGTAGCTTGTTGTTAACATAAAGGGCAACAGTGCCCTGTGATTTTCCAATCATACTGGCAACCCACACCTGCGTTTTCTTTTTCTCCTTTATCACTTCTTTAATTCTGTTCATTGGAGCGGATTTTTAGCAATATTAATGAAAATGTGGTGATCTTTAATGGGGTTAATAAAGTAATATTGAAATATTATGTAATTTGCAATGGGAATCAACACGGCACTTACTGCCAGCTAAATATCCAGACAACAGGTTTCCCCTTGTACCAAATACACACTTTGATTATGAATAGAAATGCTGCTTTTAAGGTCGATCCCAAATTAGCCGAGTTATTAGGAGAAACTTACAGATCGACAGAAGATGCTATTAAGGAATTAGTTGACAATTCTTTCGATGCTGATGCAGAAGTAGTTCATATAGAATTGCCAAATCCACTTTCTCCAGACCCCATAATTACTATCAATGATAACGGGACTGGAATGAAAGAAATGGAGCTTAGAGGTGAATATCTGAAAATTGCCAGTAGTAGGCTGTCGAGAAAGGGTAATAGAACACATTTAAAGAACAGGCATGTTAAAGGTAGAAAGGGTATCGGTAAGTTTTCTGGCTTGATGGTGGCTGAAATAATGGAAATTAAAACAAAGGCAGGTGGTAAAGAAACATCTCTAATAATTGTAAAGGAAGAACTTTCTAAAGCAAAATATGATCTGGAAAAAGTTAAACTTCCAGTTTCAGTTACAGAATGTGGTAAAAAGGAACATGGAACAGTCATTACTCTAAAAGGGTTAAACGATAATTTTGAATTTCCCAATTCGGACAAGCTAAAACAAATTTTAGTATGGGATTATGGAAGAGAACAGGACTTTGATATTTATGTAAACGGTGAAAAAATAGGCATCCAAGATTTCCAAGGTAAATCATTCGAAAAGGAAATAATCCTTGAGGGCGGGAAGAAAGCTATCCTCAGGTATACAATTTCCGACAAACCAGTAAAACAAGCTGGTATTCTCTACCGAGTCGGAAATAAAATTGTTGGTAGACCAGCGAATTTTCTTAAAGAGGATGAAATTATTCCTGAAAAACTAAAGAAGAGAGTAGTGGGGGAAATAATATGTGATGATCTTGAAGAGTTTGTTACAGCCGATTGGGGTTCTATTGTTGAAAATAGTAAGCTGAATGAGGATATTCATAAAAACGTTCAATCAGAATTAACAGATTCCTTAAATGACGTGTTTAAAACCGACATGCATTTGGCTCGAATGCGTTATAAACAGAAAATAGATAAAGAATTACAGAAACTACCTGAATTTAAACGAAAGTATGCAGAACAGGCTCTCCAAAAGGTGCTGGAGAAATTTTACGGGGAAAGTGACGAGAAAATCAATACTGTCATTTCCGTAATGGTAGATGCAATGGAGAAAGATTATTACTGGAATGTTATTGAAAATATTGAGTCTTCAAGAGATGGGGATATTGAAAAGTTTGCGAATGCATTGTCTGAATTCGGATTCCTTGAGATGTCAATAGTATCATCACAGGCAATAAATCGATCAAGATTTCTTGATCAACTTGATGTCCTGAGATCAAAAACTGAGACTTTAGAAATGAATATGCATAAAGCATTGGAGAAGAACCTGTGGGTTCTTGGCAGTGAATATTCGCTAATTTCCTCTAACCAAAGTCTTTCGACCACATTAACGGAGTATTTGGATAAGCGATACTCTGGAAAATTAGCAAAAAAACGTCCAGATTTATTTCTGGGGGGGGGAATATCTCGGAAAAATTTATTGATAGAGTTCAAACGACCTTCGGCAACCATAGGACGAGATGATGAAGCACAGGCTTTAAAGTATCGGGATGAGCTTAGTTCATATATTCATGATAAAAAAATCGAGATTATGGTAATCGGAGGAAGGGTCGCCTCAAACATAACTTCTCATTATGAGCGAGATGACTTAAAACTCTCAACATATACAGATATTATTTCCAATGCTCGTGGTCATTACGAATGGCTTTTAAAGGAGCTTAAAAATGAGAGTTGATTGATGGAAACAATTTTAACAGAGAAGGAAATCATTGTAAGAATAATAAACCTGAATGTAGGGTTAGAGAAATTCTGGTCAAGTTCAAAGGGTTGGGCTCCTATTGAATCAGCACAATTACTTTCGAAATCACGACTTGATTGGCAATCATCGTTATCACGAACTCTGGTTTTCTTCTTAGATAATGAAATACAGAAGGAAGATGGGGCATTGATTATGGCATGGGCTGTTCTGGGGAGTCTTGTTGAAGGCACATTGAAACTATTCCTATCAATTTACTACACAGAATATAATGCTGAAGAATTGCATACTGATAACAAAGTTATAAAATCATCTTCGGGTAAGTTAATCTCGCCAGATGAGTTAGCATTGGAGAAATTGAAACAGTTCTTCGCCTTAAGAATTTATCCAGATTGGATAAGAAAGCATTGGAAGGATATAGGTGAAGAGGATTGGATTAAATGGATTGATCATATTCAAGCTCGAAGAAATGCCATTCATGCTTTCAAAGAGAGACCAATCGGCACTTTTAAAGAGTTTTTTCTGGATGTAAGAAAGTATCTGTACTTTCTTAGAAGAATTTCGAACACTTTTCCTTATCTCGATGATGAGTATTATAAACTGTAAATATTAATTGAAAAGTATACCACTTTCTCGTTGAAAAGTATACCACTT
>DAONDQ010000166.1:0-5289 GCA_035402645.1 Candidatus Cloacimonadota bacterium
AACCAGGTAATATCGGCACACCTTATCTAAGAATCTATACTGGAAGCAATACTGTTCCTATTGAACCTGATGTTTTGATTCCATATTCATTACCAACAGGCCGAACACTATATCAAGTAGTACAACTTGGTGATGTTAATGGTGATGGATATGATGATATTGGATTTAGTATAGATTCTTCAACTATTCCCGGAGCATTGATTTATAATATTGTATGGGGAAATAGTTTGGTTGCTGAATACATCACAACTTCCTGTGCCTATACTGTATCACATACATATGGTTTTAGTGGGATAGGTGACATTAACAATGATGGCTATGATGATTTTGCCATAGGTTATACCTATGATGACCCATATTTAGGTTACCATCTAATAACGATATACTATGGTAATGCAGCAGGAACATTCGATGATCAAATTGTACTAACGCAAACTCAATCTGGCATATCCAAGATTTGTATCCCTTTAGGAGATATAAACGGAGACGGTATCGATGATTTCATGGGATACCAATCGTTCGCAGGCTTGAATGTCTGGTTTGGAGCGACGGTTATTGATACAAATCCCAATATCATGCTCACACCAGCCTTTCAAGGTGGAGAAGATGGGTTGGGGCTTAAGCATGGTGATATTAATAATGACGGTTACCAGGATATCGTAGGCACAGATTATTTTGACAATGAATTCTGTGTCTGGATGGGAAGACCTTTTATCAATGGTGTGAATGACCTCATCGTATATTGTCCGGGAATTCCCAGCAATCCTTTGGACTATTTTGGTTATGCTTTGACTATGGGTGACTATAATGCAGATGGGTGCTCTGATGTAGCAATATCTGCTCCCTTTACTGATAATACTCTATTACCTGATTATCGTGGTTATGTTTATATATATGCCGGGAATACAGATTTTGTAAGTAATGATGATCCTTCTTCTCCAGTGCTACCTAATCAATTTTGTTTCAGCGTTTATCCGAATCCTGCAAGGGTGCATGACAACTTTGTAACACTAAAAATAAAGAATATTCGGGATAATATAAATCCTGTGGAAATTAGTATTTTCAATATCAGGGGACAATGTGTCCAGCATAATCAAATGTCACAATCTCTCTTTTCAACACAATATTACTTGGATGTCAGCAAATTAAATAGTGGAATATATATATGTAAAGTGCGAGTAGGAAGCCACTTTGATCTTCACAAGATATCGATAATCAAATAGGAATTTAGTAAGATTTTTTATAAGCTACTTTTTATGGAGGACACATGAAACACTTTATTTGGAGCATTATCATTTTATCCCTTGTTTTTCAACTTCAAGCCAAATACTCTGATGCTTTTCTGAATGGAGTCTATTCTCAATATCAAGTTCGTTATATGGGTACATCAAATGAAGTAGGAACGAAATTTGATAGTTTAGGATACTTACTTCATGAGGCAGGTTTCAATGCAGTTCATTTTGAGACGATTAGAGACAATCAATCTCAAAATGATATTCTTGCTCTCCCCAATATACTAACAGCTTTGGATAGCAACCATATTGATGCTGTGCTTTATGATCTTTGCTGGAATGATGCTAGTAACACAACTTTATATCCTCTACCTAAAGTAGGAGTCGGTTCTCTCTCCATGGCTGATTATCTGAAAATGGAAGCAGAATATCAATTGATTTATAATGGAACTGCTTTTCTACCGGACATGCTAAGTGCTGAAGACCCAACGAAAGAAGACTTGATGACGTATGTATTTGCTCATGATACTGGTTATTGTGATCATCAATCAGGTCAATATTCTAATGGAAATTCTTGGGTCTGCGATCCTACATCTCCACATAATAATGTAGCAGGATTAGCCCTTTACAATCCACGCTTTCGCTGGAAATCTGCTAATCAATCAAATCCTCGAAGCATTGCATATGATTTGTTCTTTTATAATTCAGTTGATGCTCAACCTGATAAAGAGAATAAATTATATCTTAGATTAGCTTTGAAATGGGCTGAAAATCTTGATCCAAATATACCAATTGCTGACATTTCTCTTATTGTTGCAAAATCAAATACAGGCATTTATGATGCTTATAATCCAAGTGTTACTACTAATTATGTTACATTGCCCTTGCATCCTACCTCAACGAGTTATACAACTTCACTGAATAGTCAGGACTTTACATATGGTGAAACAGGTAGTTTTGGGTTCAGGATTTTCGAATATTATGTTGATATTGCAGAAATCTATAATAATCCATCTAATGTTCATCCTAATCTATCAGATGTCCTAGCCGGGGGATATTTCAAACTTATCAGTCCTCAAATCTACTGGTGTGGCAATGCAACTCTCTATATTGATTATATTGAGTTTGAGGATGAATTTCATCGGGATTTGAGAATAAACCAGCAAGATGCTAGTAATTCGGTGTACTTTTCAAGATTATACAGGAGACTTTCTCAAATTGAAAGCTGTAATGTTTCCACAAACAATATAGCTTATTATTATACAATAGATGAACCTTTTCGGGGTACATTCGATGCATTTGGTAAGCTTCAAACTTACATGCTTTCACAAAGCAACAGGAAAATCATCACCTGCATTGATATGAAAGATCATGATGTTGTCAAACCTAATCCACTACCAAGCTTCTATCAACCTGAATTGTTTATCAAAGAAGCAATGCCGGAAAGGATACTTATTGACAATTATCCGTTACAAGAATGGGGAACAGGGTCTAATCTAATTCAATGGAATGACAATGTTAATTCAGGAACAGGTGTTCAAAACAAAATTCAGAGTCTTGTGTTGACACCATATCAACGTATAGCGGAATTTATTAAAAATAATAGTACTTATCATAATACAGAACTATTCTATTGTCCTCAGATTTTTGGTGAAAAAAGTAATGGAGGATATTGGAAATATGTGCCACCACCAAAAAACATGACAAAATGTCTTCAATTATTACCTTTGTGCTATGGAGCAGATGGAATTTTAAGCTTCACAATTGCTTCTAATAGAGCAGATAACTATTATGGATCTTATACACGTTATGCTCCTTTGATACATGAGGAAGATTTTAGTGATATACACATTGATCCAGACTGGTCTGCATACCAGATGCTGAAAGAAGCAAATGACAAAATAAATGTATATGGACCCATTATTAGAGGGTTAACTTGGGACAATGCTGATGCGATAATGGTGGATGGTTTACACCAGAATGTTTCTATTAATGATTTTGGTCTTGATAGTTTAGCAGTAATTTCGCTTAGTAATCCATCTCACCCTTATGAAGGCTATGTTCAATGCGGATACTATCATACAGCAACCAATAAATATTTTATGCTGGTAAATAGAAGAGCTGTTTTTAGAAGCGATGGTCAATCTGGGGTTCTTCCAGACAATGTAGATGCATCATTTACAGTTGCACCAAATCAAAATGTGCAATTCACATTTAACTCGATAACAGTTGCTCAGTACGGTGGTTGTTTGGGATTATTTGACCCATATTCACATGAAATCTGTATTTCAGAGAATAACAGGCATGTCAGAGTATCCTTAGATGCTGGAGATGGAAGCTTAAGGCAGATTGTATCTGTACTACCTGCTAATTTTAACTGCGTCGCTGACTCTCTAAACCGTGACAGATATGCCATTGGAACTGTGAACATCCATCATGGCAGTAATTTAAAGATACCTGCCAACCGCACATTGCATACTTATCCCAATACAAAGATATATGTTACTAACCATTCTATATTTCGAATATATGGAAATTTGCTAGCTGAAGATTCAACAATGATATACGTTGAATCGGGTAGTACTTTGGATTTATCTAATGCAGTCTGCCAATGGGGTAAAGGGGCAGGGATAATAGCTGATAGTTCGTCAATTATTATGGATTCTTCCAATATGTTTGATATCAACCATCCCGATTCATGGGCGGGAATATCCTGTTCGAATAGCTCAATCTCTTTGATAAATAACAGTCTCATCGGGGCTGCGGATACCGCACTTGATCTTACCAACTGTAGCCTGAATATGGTCTCCAGTACAATTGATGTTCCAGATAATGGGGTTGGAATTAGGATCATAGGACATAATACCGGTTCATGGATTCATATTACCGGTACATCAACTTCAAAATCACAAATTTACTCAACTGGAAATGGTGTAAGCAGAACATGTACAGGAATTGATTATAATGAATCTCGAAATCAACTGAAAATCAGTGATACAGATTTTTCGAATTTGTATCTTGCGATTAATTACCTTGCAGCAGATGCTGCTGAGGATAGTATTATAAATTGTGTGTTTGATGCTTGCTATCATGGATTACAGATCACAGGATTTCCCGGATTGAAATTAGTGGATAACTGTACTTTTTCGAATGATACTTACGGAATTGAAACAAGCTATTACCAGCCTGAAATTGATAATTGTTCGTTTATGGGAGGTACTAATGAGTTTACCTCAAATCCTTGGGTTGGTTGTGGGATTCTTTTGGATTATGTAACCGCAAATCTACCAACAAGCAAGTTGAAAGGAAATATAAATGGTTGTCAATTTGAAGACTTGTATTTTGGCATTCTAAATCACCAATCTTCACCGAGGATATGTACAAGTAGCTTTGTACGTAATACAAATGGTATTGCGATTACGAGTACTTCGTTCCTTGACTGCAGCCGTTCAGCACGGAATACTTTATCCAACATTGAAAATAATATCGTCTGCGACAACCTTCGGTCAAATGGTCAACCAACGGTACTGAGTTTCTTAAAGTTGAATTGGGGTCATAACCAGTTTTACCAACCGGAAAACGGTTATGATTTTAAATTCCCATCATCTTTTGGTATATTTCCCCATTTTCCTTTGGGATGTGTGAATGCTGATGGAAATTACTGGAGTGATTTTGCAATCACTACTTATCCCTATACGAATTTTATCTATGCTAATTATATGGATCCTGTTACTCATTTACTCAATTATGATGTAAATGATTCCATTCGATTTGAAAATGCAACAGCATTACAGGATACGTGCTTATATAGTGATGCTGATCAAATGTTTCGTGATATCCTTGCCGATAGGTGCGATTCCGAAGCATCATACTGGGGATTATGCGTTGATAGATCTTATCTGTGTTCTGTTTTGGGTAATCTTGATCTGTATGATCTTATCGATTACTATCAAACACAAATGGATGCTACCCCTGACAGCCTTAACGACTTGAAACTGCTGGCAAGGGATTATCAGGCAAAAGCATATATTCAGCTTGAAGAATATCAAAGTGCTGC
>DAONDQ010000167.1:0-5267 GCA_035402645.1 Candidatus Cloacimonadota bacterium
TGATTTCATCACAGTTCCTTTGTCGAAGTTCTTATTTCTTTCGACCTCTGATCAGGATGGATGGATTTTCATTGATCTGTTTGGCAAAGTCATCGAGATTTTCACTCAATTCCCGCAGATTCTCAAGTGTCTGCAGTAAATCACCACGTCCACGCAACATCGTCTTGTCGATACCACCCAGTGTCGTTGTTGCCTGTTTGGATGCGGAACTCAAATCCAGTATCAGTTGTTTCATATTACTGGATGCTAATTCCCCTGAGAATTTGGAGGTATTTGCCAATAAGGTATCTATTTCGGGAGAATTCACAATTTGATTGATGCGAGTCACGGTGCTATCGATCTTGATGGATATGCGATCCAGTTTCTGCGCACCATTATTGGTCATATCTGCTGTATTATTACTTATCTTCTCGAGGTTGGTCAGGATATTCGTCATTTTCTGACGGTTCTCCACCACCAGCGCATCGAGATTCACCAAGCCTTCATTCAGCGCCTTCTGGTTTTCCTCACCCGTCATCACCGTCAAATTCGTAATGAGCATATCCAGTTTTTCCGCAATTGTAACCGCTTTGGAAGTGATATCATCAAAAGTCGATACACCGGATGGAATGGAGGAATTTGGTGGAAGAAGTTCTGCCTGGTTCGAGCCTCCCTTCAATTCAACAGACTTTAACCCGGTGATCCCAACAGGTACGAGCGTTGCCACAACGTCCTTCTTAATGGGAGTTCCAGCTTGAATGGAGATCTCCACAATGATCTTGGAGACATCCTTCGGATTGACCCGTATCGATTTCACCGTACCGATCTTGATTCCATGATAATTGACTGCACCCCCTTCCTGGAGTCCGTTTACAGACACATCCCGATAGGTGATGTAGTATATATCCTGGTGCTTGATGAATTGACTGCCGGCAACAACTGCGGCAAAGATCAGGATCAGGACCGCTCCTACAGCGATGAAGATTCCCAATCTTACTTTCTGAATGCGACTAATCATGCCTTTTCCTTTGTTAGGGGATGGGCTTAACTATACGAGCAATTCACCTTTGGAAACGATGACTGCATGTCCCAATATTTCCACACGCTCATTATCGAGAAGCCTAAGCAGCAATTCTCCACCGCGACTGGAGGCTTGGAACGCCTTCATTTCCTTCTTCTTTAAAATCTTTCCCCAATAGGGTGCCAGTACCGTATGCGCTGAACCCGTTACCGGATCTTCGTCAATCCCTTCCCAGGGCGTGAAGAAACGGGATACAAAATCATACCCTTTCCTGGATTTAGCAGTAACGATGACACCTTTCAGATGGGTTAATTCAACTTTTCTTACCAGGTTCATATTCGGTTTCAAATCAACAACCGTCTTTTCCTTGGGCAGATGGATCAGTAGAAAACCATTCTTGGATGCATAGGATATGGAATGAACTTCCATTAATTCGAAAGCGTCCGTGATTCGATTGTTCTTTTCCACATTGACAGGCATTTCGGCTGGGAAATCGAGTTTGATATACTCTTCTTCCCGAGAGGCATAGAGTCTTCCGCTCATCGTTTCAAACGTGACCTTTTCACCCTTGATCATTCCAGCGGAAAACAGTACTTTTGCTGTTGCCAGCGTTGCATGTCCGCACAGCATCACTTCCATCATCGGTGTGAACCAGCGTAAACCAAATATCTCACCTTCTGCAACCGGATATGTGAAGGCGGTTTCAGAAAAACCCATTTCCAGGGCGACTTTTTGCATCCACTCTTCATCTGCGGGCTTATCCAGCAGAACAACTCCTGCCTGGTTTCCGGCAAAAGGCTTATCCGTGAATGCATCTACGATGTAAATCGGGATCATTTCTATCTCCTTATGATATGAATTTACAGATGGATGCTCCCCTCGAGAACACGATTCTCCAAAAAGACCGTGTGGGGAGAGAATATCTCTACATTGCCTTTACAGACAATGTTTTTTCCAAAATGAACATCCCCCTGCACTTTAAAACTGGTACATTCCCGAAGGGAGGGGATATCCGAATCAAACCTTTCCCGCATCTGCTGGAGATGTCCAAAGAAATTTTCATCGAGTTGTATATTGGGCACCTTGCTCAGTTCTGAATCCAAACATACCTGAAAATCCTCCGTGAGTTCAAAGGCATCAGACCAGAGAGCAAGCAGATCATTTGTCTTTTTGACGGGTGAAAAACGGGAACGCGGCACAACAAGCGCCATCGAACCTTCAAAGGTATGGATGGCAGCACCCATGGCAGTTTCCAACTGGAAGACCTTCTCGTTTTCAACAATCTTGGGATTGATGATGAGCGGAAGGAGCAACACACCATTTTCCTGCTGCATGATATGACGAAGCGCTTCCAAGTCGATCCAAAGATTATTGGTATTGAAATAGGAATAAAACCTGGTGTCCTGGAATTGCTCCAGTTCATTTTCAGGGCATTGTGCGATCTCACGAAGCAATAATCTGCCGAACCTGTCTTCTGCCAGGTGACCACCCTTTTTATCCATTGCTGTACGATCACAAACTTCCATGATGAAAGGAATCTCGTTCCCTGCCATCCAGGTAAGGATGCGTGTATCAACCACTGCTCCAAGGTTATCCGCATTGGCAACGAATGCATAACGAATACCGCATTCAAGCAGCTTATCCAGCAATCCGGAAGAATAAAGCACGGTATAAAGATCACCATGCCCGGGTGGATTCCAATTCTGATGATCATCGGTCAAATCGAGAGGTGAAAGATCAGTCTGTCTGATCCGCGGGTATTTATTCTGCAGAAAATCAAGAGGTAATTCACTATCATTCAAATCAGGATATTTTTCCAAATAGGTAAGTGTATCTTCCTGCGTGTTGTAACTGTCCATGAAGAGAAGATGAATATGGTTGCCTGTCTTGTGCTTCAAATGCAATATCTGTTTGGCAATGATATCCAGGAAATTCAAGTCTCCCTTTACCGGAAGAAGCGACTTCACCCTGGTCAATCCCATACTGGTACCCAATCCGCCATTCAACTTGATGACCACAAGTTTTTCGAGTAATTTGCCGTTTCCCTGTCCCAAGGTATCATAATACTGTAGTTTTTCCTGGGATGGGGGGGATATTTCAATTGAACTTATCTTTCCGGTGGCACCGGCAGCCAACAGGCGGTAGTATTCGGAGAAGGTATCGACAACATTAACAGGTAAACCTGCCTTTCTCATCCTATCTTGGAACTTCAAGAGATGATCCTGCATATGCTGTCTCCTCCTGCTATTTATTGAAATACTGGTGAACTGATTTCTCTAAAAGATCTGTTTCAGCGATATAGGGTAGAGTGATCTGCCCTTCTTGGTGTTTCCTGTTCCATTCATGGGATGTCTTCATGGCGTTCTCGTTGCGAGCCCAACTTCTTCTTGCCACACCACCCATCACATCCCAGGATAAACCGCTTTTCACGACTTGATCCATGCGCTCAGAACCATCCAGGACAATGCCGTTTCCACCGTTGAAGGCTCTTCCAATTCCGACTCCGCCACCATTGGAGAGAACGACAAGTGTCATTCCTCTTGCGACATTGCCGGCAAAGCATTGAACAGCCATATCAGCCGTTAAATTACTTCCATCCCTGATGTTGGCAGTTTCCCTGAAAGGTGAATCCGTGCCTGATACATCATGATGGTCACGTCCCAGCATCACGGGACCAATTTCACCATTTCGAACCATCTCATTGAATTTCAAGGCGATACGAATTCTTCCCTCTTCATCTGCATATAAGATACGTGCCTTTGTGCCCACGACCAACTGATTTTCTTCAGCGGCTGCGATCCAATGGTAATTATCCCGATCCTGCGGGCAGCGGTTCGGATCGATGCAAGCCATGGCTGCCTTGTCGGTCTTTCGTAAATCTTCGATCTTTCCGGATGTGCATATCCATCGGAACGGGCCATAACCATAATCGAAGCAGATCGGACCCATGATGTCTTCCACGTAGGAGGGCCAAATGAATCCTTCCAGCGTGTTCTCACCATTACGGGCAATAGCCTTGATACCCATTTCAAAGATGGATGCCATGAAGTTATTGCCGTAATCCCAGAAATGAGCACCTTTCTCCGTTATGGATTTCAATGCCTTGTAATGCCTTGCCAGGGATTCATCCACGTATGTCCTGAACTGATCAGGATTTGCAGAAAGCAATTGTCTTGCCTGGTGAAACTCCAATCCCACGGGAATGTATCCACCTTCATAGACAACATGGCAGGATGTCTGGTCTGATAATAACTCAACCTTGATGTTGTGTTTGTCTATATATTCGAGAAGATCGACGATATTTCCATGATAAGCGATGGAGATAGCCTCTTTCTTTTCCTTGTATTCATGCATCCAGGAAATGACCTGCGGAATGTCATCTGATACCAGTTTGACCCAGCCCTGTTTCTGCCTGGTTTCAATACGACTGATATCCACTTCGGCGATGATACCGACTCCACCGGCTATTTCAACAGCCTTTGATTGAGCGCCGGACATACCTCCCAAACCGGATGATATGAAGGAAACACCCCTCAAATCCTTATTGTCGGGTATTCCGAGATACAAACGTCCCGCATTGAGAAGTGTGAGGTAGGTGCCATGCACGATACCCTGCGGTCCGATATACATCCATCCGCCTGCGGTCATCTGACCGTAATTAGTCACTCCCAGGGCGGTTAAACGCTTGAAATCCTCCGGGTTGTCCCATTTTCCGATCACCATGCCATTCGTGGATATCACACGCGGAGATTCAGGTCTGGATGGGAATAAGCCCAACGGATGACCGGAAGATACCACGAGTGTCTGATTTTCGGTCATGACTTCCAGGTATTTCTTGATAAGCCTGTATTGCAGCCAATTCTGGCAAACCTGCCCTGTTTCTCCATATGTGACAAGTTCGTATGGGTAAAGTGCAATCTCAAAATCCAGATTGTTGTCGATATTAACCTGCAATGCACGCGCAGCCGTAATTCCCTTGTATTCATCGATGGGTCTGCCATAGATCCTGCCGTCTGGGCGGAACCTATAGGCATAAATGCGACCCATGGTGGTCAATTCTTCGAGGAATTCCGGTATCAGTTCTGCATGAAAATCGGGATGCACATAACGCAATGCGTTCTGAAGTGCAATCATGGTTTCTTTTTCATTCAGGAAAAATCCTCTGCTGGGTGCTCTGCGATAACTTGGATCAAATGGCTTTTTTGGGGGTAATTCTTTCGGTAACACGATTTGCATTACTTGGTCGGGATTCGGGACGAACATTTCT
>DAONDQ010000168.1:0-5053 GCA_035402645.1 Candidatus Cloacimonadota bacterium
AAGCATTGAAACTCGTCGATTTCTCAAAGATCAGATATGATAAGAAGACATTGCACAAACCAAAAGGGATGCAACTGAATTTCGGCTGCATTGCGAAGGGATATGTGGTGGATAAGGCAGTTGATTATCTGCAGTCACATGGTGCTACCAGTGGTGTAGTTGATTGCAGGAGCAGCATCCGCATCTTCGGAAAGCAGAAGGAACCTTTTGTTGTCGGTATCCAGCACCCACGCAAGATGAACGAAGTGATTGGTGAATTATCCCTGAATGATCAATCCATTGGCACTTCCGGAGATTACCAGCAATTCTTTGAATTGAAGGGTAAACGCTATCATCACATTCTTGATCCACATACGGGTTATCCACACGAGAATACAATCTCCGTCACCGTCATAGCTCCCAATGCAACTTGGGCTGATGGACTTTCAACAGCGCTCTTCGTCATGGATCCCACGGAAGCAATCAATTATGCAAAAGAATTACCCAATACTGAGGCTGTGATCTATTACCTATCCAAAGATGGAATCGTATCACTCAAAACAGCCGGAATGAAGGATATCCTGAAAGAAAAATTATGAAAAAACAATTAGCAGACCTGCAAGGCAGTTTTGATAAGCGAATGGTCACAATTGACAAGGTAGGAGTGAAGGGAATCCAATATCCTATCATAGTAGAAGACCGTTCCAAGACGACTCAACATACAATCGCTGATCTCGATATCTATGTTGAACTTCCTCATGAAAGTCGGGGAACACATATGTCGAGATTCATTGAAATCCTGAATAAATATCATGAAGAAACACTCATCCCTAAATTACCGGAATTTCTTTCTGACCTGAAGTCCGAATTACACGCCAATGCTTCATACATCAAATTGCAATTCCCGTATTTTGTCAGAAAGATTGCTCCAGTATCCGGTATTGAATCACTTCTTGGATACGATTGCATATTTGAAGCATCCCTTCTCGAACAATATGAACTCGTTATCGGGGTGATTGTTCCCATCACGACACTATGTCCGTGCTCAAAAGAAATCAGTGAATACGGAGCGCATAATCAGCGTTCTTTAGTCACTGTTAAAATCACATACTCTGATTTCGTATGGTTGGAAGAGATCATCGATAAGGTGGAAGAAGTAGCGAGTTGTGAAATCTATCCTGCACTCAAGCGCGTGGATGAGAAGTATGTGACAGAACGAGCGTTCGATAATCCGATGTTTGTCGAGGATATTGTAAGGGAAATAACGCTCAAGCTTCGTGCTGACAAGAGGGTTACTTCCTTTTATGTGGAATCGGATAATTATGAATCAATACATAATCACAATGCCTATGCATGTGTAAAAGAGATAAAGGGATAAGATGACCCATCATGAAATTGAAGCTAATATCAATTCTTTTATCCTTACAAATGGTCTAAAGGTCATTTATGGAGTGGATAACTCCACTCCTATTGTCAGTATCCAACTTCATGTCCGAATCGGTTCCTGCTGGGAAAGACTAGATGAAGCTGGTTATTCACACCTGACGGAACATCTCGTATTCAAATCCACAGAACATTATCCCAAGAATTCAATCATGGAAGCAGCATCATATCTTGGGGGTACGATCAATGCGTACACTGAGTTTGATTCGACTTGTTTCTATATTACCCTCCCCTCTGAATTTCTAGATCGTGGGATGGAATTGCTGGCTGAACTTGTATTTCATGCGAATTACTCAGATCGTGAGTTTAAATCTGAAAGATCCGTCGTAGTCGAGGAACTGAAGCAATACAGGAACGACCCTGAAGACTTCTTTATAGAGGAAATTCCCAAACTGTATTTTGATAAGAATCCATATAAGCGTCCCATCATTGGAACAGAAGAATCTCTTGCAGCATCTACACCTAATAGGCTGCGAGAATTCTATCACAGATATTATGTTCCGGATAACTGCTTTATAGTGGTTACAGGTGACATCGACCCGAAGATTTTGAAGAGCAAGGTGTTTGCACAATTCGGTTCTTGGAGACCTGCTTTCGTTATCGATAAGGAAGAGAAAGTCGTTGATACCTATCCAAATGAATTTCGTTTCTTCAAGATCAACAAGACCGTGGGACGTGACCTGATTGCCTTTACCATTCCGGAATTATCTGAACAGGATCCTGATTCCTATACATTGTCACTCATCACGAAAGCTTTTGCTGTTGGGAAAAACTCAAGATTACATAAAAGACTCTATGACCAGGAGCAGCTTGTAGAACAGATCAAGGTGCATTCACTGAGTGGTCTTTATGAGGGAATTTCAGTCATTGAGATCGTCCCCAAAAAGGGATCCTCGATTGAAGGCATCATTTTCTGCTTTCTCGACGAGTTTGAGAAGTTGCGAAGGGATTCACTCAGCCTCGATGAAATGCGCAAGCAGAAGCAGGAATTGCAATATTCCTATCGATATTCCTTCGAGTACTCAGAAGCCTTGGGGATGTCACTAGCCTCAGAAGAGATTCTTGGAACCTATAAGCATGTGTTTCAATATCTTCAGATCATATCCTCGATCTCAAGAGACGATTGCACAAGACTGATTGAGAAGTTCTACAAATATGAATATCTTGCTCTCTTCCTAATGGGGAAGACGTTACTCGATGAAAAGAGGATCAAAACTGAGATCAACAAACACACCATCCCTGCAGTAACCTTCACTAACCATGAAGATTACCGGGAAGTCATTCTCGATAATGGAATGAAACTCATACTCAAAAAGGTGAAGGGGAAACCCACAGTTGGAATCAGTATTGCCCGAAGGATCACGCAACTCAATGAAAGCGAATCACAGCGCGGGATTAACCTATTGATGTCGTCTGCTCTTCTTTGCGGAAATGAGAAAAGGGATTATAACTCGTTTCTCGAGTACTGTCTCGAAAACGGCATCAATGTACATATGTCAAATGGGGTTGAATGTACGACGCTGAAAGTAAAATGCTTTTCGGATATGCTTTCGGAAGCGCTAAAACTTACCAGGGATATCATAGAATATCCACTCTTTCCAGAGACACATCTTCAGAATCTGAAGAGGACATTCATCAGCAATTTACATAGAATTAAGGATTATCCCCAGGAATATGCGAGTATTTTGTGGAAACAAATGCTGTTGGGTAAGAACAGCAACCTGATCGACAGGGAAGGCAGGGCTTCCACAATTCGTGACCTTTCACGATATGACGTCCTTGATTGGTTCGGCATGTTCAGGCAGTATTCGAAGATGAATCTTTCGATCGTGGGTGACATTGATATGGATAAACTTCCTGAACAATGCAATTCCATATTCAGTCATCATACACGGATTCGTAAAGACCCTCCGAGATTGACGAAAGTAACGCCAAGCTTGAAACGCAAATCTATCATTTCTCGTCAGCAGGACCAATCCATCATCAATTGGGGTGGGTTCGGCTGTAAAAGCAATGAAGGGAAACGCAATACTGCATTTTATGTACTGGCGCAGATCATTGGTGGAGAGATCAATTCACGCATGTTTGAAGAACTGAGGGAGAATCTCGGGGTTGCTTATAGCATTGGATTTGATAACACTTCCCTGTGTGATATCGGCTATTTCCAGGCATCTGCGATCGTGGATAGTAATGAGGAAAAAGCTTCACTCGAAGCAATCGGAAGAATTCTCAAGGATATTCGTGATCGTGGTGTGGAGGAAATCGAAATCGATACGGCAAGGAATTACATCCGTGGGCAGAGATTGCAGGATGAGGAAAGCGTTTTATCACAATCCGGTCAACTTGCTCAACTCGATATACTTGGTTTCGATCATGAATACTATCTGAAACGAGATGAAAGATTGAAAGCTGTTGATAATGACCTGATCAAAGACATTGCTGAAGCTTATTTCAATGAAGATAATTACTATATCCATATCTATAAATAGGAATTAAAGTAATGCTGACGATTGGAATCGATGCAGGTTCAAGAACTACAAAGATCGTACTCTTTGATGCAGCGAAGAGAAGCATCCTATTTTCCGATTATACAGATACAGGAATTCATCCAACCATCGCCGTTGAAGGTCTGATCAACACAGCACTGAGCAGAATGAATCTCGAACTTGAGCAAATAGGTGAGATATATTCCACAGGTTATAGCAGAAGCATGGTGGAATATGCAGGAAAGACAATATCGGAAATCACCTGTCATGCAGTGGGCGTAAAATATTTCCTCCCTGATACAAGATTTATCATCGATGTGGGCGGTCAGGATTCCAAAGTCATTACTATCGGGGAGGATGGAAAAGTTGCTGACTTTGCCATGAATGACAAGTGCGCAGCAGGAACAGGACGTTTCCTTGAAGTCACCGCCCGTATCCTGAATTGTGATGTGAGTGAACTCAGTGAACTCTCGACTCAGTCAGATAAGGAAATCGATATCAATAGCACTTGCGTCGTCTTTGCCGAATCAGAGATCATTGGGATGATCTCCCAGGGGAATACAATTCCCAATATCATCAATGCAGTACAGAGATCGATTGCTAAGAGATTAGTTCATTTGGCTTCCCAGGTACGTTGGATGCCACCTGTTGTCTTTACTGGTGGCGTGGCAAGAAACAAGAGACTTGTTGAATTGTGTGCTGAGGAGTTGAAGAAAGAGATAAAAGTCCCTGAACATCCGACAATCACTGCAGCTTTAGGTGCTGCCATTCTTGCTTCCCTCAAGAAAAATCCCAATTGATTTCATGAGAATGTTATGAAGGTTGATTATCATATTCACGGCACATTCAGTTCCGATGCTCATTCGGAAACTGAAGAAATTGTAAGGAAAGCCCTTGAATGTGGATATGATGAAATTGCATTCACAGAGCACTTTGACCTTCTTCCTTCGGAAATTGCAGTTTATGGTATTCCACCTTACCCCAAATATCAGCGACAGATTAAGGATTTACGGAAAAAGTATCCTTCGATTAGGATATTGTTGGGGATTGAAGCCGGTGAACTTCATCTTGCAAAATCACTTTATGAGCAAATAACGCAGAATAAGAAACCTGATATCCTCATTGCTTCTATTCATTTGCTCTCC
>DAONDQ010000169.1:0-5029 GCA_035402645.1 Candidatus Cloacimonadota bacterium
CAGGGCAATGGCTTCATCTATGATCTTCGGTGCATTCTCTTCGAACTTGAAATTGCGAACAATTTCAAAACCACCTCTTCTGCCATTCATATGACCGGGATAGGTCCTGCTGTACACATGAGGACCTTCTGCAGCAAGGACATAGATTGATGGGAGTGTGTCATATAACAGCGTATCGACAAATGTGCCTTCCGTGTTTGCGTATATTTTGTATTGGCGGTAGAAATCTACGCTTGCATTTGAATATACAATTTGAGGATTTCCAACGAGTAATTTCGATATTTTGCCAATATATTCTATTTTCTCCTGTTCATCCATGAGGAAGGGATCTTCCTTGGGTACATAAAAATATGAATTTTGTACGGGTTCGTGTTTCGTCCATTTCACAGGTACCTTGCGGAATTTAGCACTATGCTTTGCATTACTGATAGCGGTTTGTATCATTTTGTTGACGGACGATTTATTGATGATCGTTGTGCCTGCGAATCCCCAGCAACCGTTGATAAGGACTCTGATACCTATTGAGATTGAATCAAGGGAGGTGGATAAGTGTTTTAACTCACCTTTTTCAAAATAGATGATCTGCTCATCGGTCGAGGTTAATCTCACATCAGCAAAAGTGATTTCCTGTATCTTGAGTCTTTCGATAATATCATGTACTAGAACTTTCATTTTTGCTCCTTAGATCGTTTTTGTTGATGATGAGATTTGGAAGCCAGTGACTTTCACATGCGGCATACGGTTCGTATTGATGGAGAATTCATCATAGTTTTCAGATAACGGGATCGTATATGATTCATTCTCGATTTCAACAATATTCTCGAGGATACGGGCTAATCTCTCCGTGAATCTCAAGTTATTCACAACGCGCGTCAGTTTCCCATCTTCGATCAGGAACGTTCCATCTCGGGTTAATCCGGTGATGGATGTTTCCTTGTAATTGATAAAGTTCATATAATGCAAACTGGAGATATATAAGCCTTTCTTCACTCCACTGATCATCTGTTCAAGGGTTTTGTCACCAGTTTCAAGGACGATGCAGGCACCTGCATTTCCATTCTTTTTCATACCAAGTTTGTTCGCAAAATAGTTATTTACGAAGAAATTCCTAAAAATACCCTTATCAATAAGTGTGAGTTTTTTGTAGATGTGCCCATCATAGTTGTAATCGAAGTTAATGATACCGGGATAATGGGGATCATCGACTAAAGTAATTATCGATGGAAATACCTGCTTGTCTATTTTATCTTCAAAGTAACTCATCTTATGATCCAGGCTGCTTGCTGACATGGAACCGAGGAGGTAGTTTATGAATTCTCCAATACAGCGTGGTGCAAGAATGACTTCATAATTTCCCGGTTCTACATCGATCACTTCCTGCTGGGCGTTTTTAAGTTTCAGGGTCAAACTGCTGATGAACGCATCTACATTGAATGCATCGGGATCTTCTGAACCATAGGTTTCGAGAACTGTTACCATATTCTTATCGGAAACAGCCTTCAATTCAAGCATCACGGGCGAATTCTGTGATTTCTTGTTAATACCATTGCTATTCACGATGTATGACGTTTCGTAATTGCAGATGAAGGTACCATAAATCTTGAAACCAAAGACAGATACAGCATTGGCAATACGGTTCAGGATATCGATCTTCTTTTCGATTGGGAAGTGTACAATGTTGTTGATCTTATCCGTTTCAGGGTACATCTCCAGGTTGTCTTCCAAATCCACAAAATCCGGGTCTTCAGGAAGATGATCAAGCAATGGTATAGATTCTTGAATGGTCTGGCGAAGTTTCTTCTCATCAGGATCATAAAGCCCGAATTTGTAAGACTTTTTCCCCTTATAGATGGTTGTATCGAGTGAATTACTGCTTTTTGTGATGTTATAGTTTACCTGGCTATTGTAAAAACGTAGGAAATCTGTCTCCCAGAATCGATATTGAAATTCAAATTTAAGATCCGGGTGTTCTTGGCAGATTTGTTGTAAAACAGATCTGAATCTTTCTTGCATGGGAACTCCTTATGATAATCTAAAAGAAAGGAATGTGAATTTTGTTCCATGAAAACATGAATGACAGTGATTGTTAATTGTCAGTTCGGGGAATCCATACTCCTTCATTTTTCTTTGTTGTGATCCCTGTCCCTTTCTCATAGATCAGGTTTCCCCTGAGGAATGTGTGGGATACGGAACAGTCGATATCCTTTGGTGAGCATGGATTGGATGCTTTCTTCCTAGGCATTGGTTCTTTCAGGTTAATGACAGTGAAATCTGCATCTGAATTCACTTCAAGGCAACCCTTACGAGGGTATAATCCAAAACGCTTTGCAGCATTTTCAGAAGTGAGTTTGATCAAGCGATCAAGTGCGATTCTTTCTTTGATATAATATTCATTGAATAAGTATGGGATCATGTATTCAAGCCAATCAGTATGGGTTTTTCCCGAAAAATCAGGGAAGCAGGCAGCCAACCCATCCTTGTTGATATATCCGGATTGAGAACCAAGAACCATCAGTTTTCCGGAACGTATGACTGTCTTGTAGAATTCACGATCTGTCTCTGTCTGCAATGGAGGGTAGAAGGAACACTTCAGGTTCTTCGCTGAGGAATGGTCGAATTCCATATAAAGCGGTGATATATCAAAACTAAGGTTATATTTCTTCAGTGAATTCAGGATGAATTCAGATGCCGGTTGGGTATTGATACCACAGAAATGGATTGGATTTTCCTGGGAACGACGAGTGATTTTTCTCACAGCCTGGGATTGTATCTCACTCAAACTCAGATAACCTTCCGAGGGCTTGAATCCGCATTTCTGCCATTGGGGCAGAAGAGATTGAATAGTATCAACATCTTCAGGCTCAAAGGCAAAGAGAATGTTGGTATCGGCAAGGGATGAGAAAAGATTCAGTATATCCTGGTAGGAAAGAGAATCCACATCATCATTCAATGAAAAGAGATTGATTCTGAACCCAACAGCTCCTTCATTCCAGAGTTGCTGCGCCAGTTCTGTATAGAGAGGATAATCATTCATGCGAATGATACCCCAGAATGCATGGTCGATATAGCTTTTACCTGCGTATCGTTTCTTGCGATCCTCGAGTTGTTCCTTTTCTGTGATAGGCTCGGTGGTATTGACAATATCCTCGATGATCGTGGTGATTCCACCTTGTGCTGCCAAACGTGTGGCGACAGATATCAATGAAGGATCATCATCATGGTCGAAATGGACTCTTGAATCGATACAACCGGGTATCAGTAATGCACCTTCAAGATCATACACCTTGGTCTTGGATGGAACTGAGATCTCCTTATCGGAAATTTCCCTGATGGTCTCATCAAAGAGAATTTCAACCTTCCTGGTGTCGTTTGAACCATCACAAATGAGGGCATTACGAATTAGTTTCATCGGTCTCCTATTGATTAACTTTTATCATAAACATTCTACTATTATATGTTTACAAACTTGTCAAAGATTTTCTTGCATTGATGGAAAAAAATCTCTGATTTTCATTCCCATGATTGAACTGAAATCCTATTTGGGTAAATGATTCAAGCGCTGATTTACTCTGCTGATGAGCTCTTGATCCTTAGTCTGAGTACCTATCTCAAGTGCACGCATGTAACTATTGCGGGCAAGTTCGATTTGATTCCTTTTCTCATATATAAAACCCATCAGATAAACATCATCTGCAATATCTGAATAATGCTCTTCACTCTGGTCGATGGCATACGCTTTATTCAAATATCCAAAAGCCTTCGTATATTTCGTTTGGTTAGTATAAAAGTAACCCAGGCTGTAATATGCATATGCAAGAATAGATGGATCATCCAGTTTGTGTTTTTTGTAGAGCTTGGAGAGTTTTGAAATGTCTCTCTTCAGATAGAAACTCTCAGAACCTACGGTTAGATTGAGTTTGGTTTTGGAAATCAATCTGTAACTACACATTTCCGTACCAGCTTTGTAAGCCTTGGAATTATATTTTTTTGAGAGTTCGATCACTTTCTCATAATTACCGTTACGAAAGTTGATCTCAATATCCAGTACGTTAAGTTGATCCTTCAATTGCGGAAGTTTCAGGTTGATGAGGGTTGTAACACTATCCCTCCATGTATTGAAGTTCTTCATATCGCCTAAACGATAATACTCACGGGAGAGAGAGAGCATGGCTTGTGCCTTGCCATCGAGTTTATCGATCAGGCTATATCTCTTATATGCTTCCATATAGGTATTCAGGGCATTGAGGTATTGTGAATCCTCTTCCAGCGTCTGCCCATTCTGCATGAAGATATTTGCCTGCTTGAGCATTTTCTGGTCAGGCTGATAATAAAATGATGAACAGCCGGTAAGAACGAGTGCAACAATGATCATATAAGTGTACTTCATCATTTCACATCCGTTGGTCTTATCTTCTGTGTACTGGGCATCAGGGGTTTATCTTTCGAAATACCGCCTCTCAGTAACGGGTTATTATTCACACCCTCCAAAGTTTTTTGGGAGGTTCTCAAGGTCTGGTCACCTTGGATAAGTATGGAAGACATGACTGGTGTTTGTGAATTCAAATAAACCAGTATTTTATTGATTTCACTCAAACTCTCATTGATCTTCAAGATGGATTCATGCATTGGTTCAACGAATTTCTCCCCTGAAGGATCAACAAGTTTAAGAGCAAGTCCATTTGGGTCTTTGTAGGCATCGGTCAGTTGTGTTGAGGAAGTCAGCAATTGCTGCACTTTATCATTGGTTTGCTTGAAATCTTCGGTTAAATCAGCGAGATTCGCAATTGCTCTGAACATGGCCCCATCCTGCGGATTATGATCCTTTTGCAGACTTGCAAGCAGCGTATTGAGTTCCACGAGGCTCGTATTCATATTCCCAGAAGCATTCGCAAGATTGTAGAGCATGCGGAAGATGGCTCCCTTGTCGGGATTATTGTCCTGCGTCATATTGAGGAGAAGCATATCAACACTTGCGAGGATGGAGGATATGACATCCCCTGATTTTTTGATCTTACCTGTAAACAGTAAT
>DAONDQ010000170.1:0-4939 GCA_035402645.1 Candidatus Cloacimonadota bacterium
TGCTTGTGAATCTTTGTAAAGCCGTACCCGGTACGCGAGATGTAAATTCGACATGGGAAACAGGTGTCCCGGAAGTGCAGATCCATATTAATAGGGAAAGATGTGCATTCTACAAGACCACTGTCGGTGAAGTGGGGGAGACTGTCCGTAATGCCCTGCAGGGAACTATTCCCTCTCAGTTTAAGGATGGTCCCACAGACTATGATATTAATGTCATATTGGATAAGAAATACAGGTCAGATGCTGAGAATGTGAAGAGAATCACTGTCATGAATCATGAAGGGAAGCAGATCCAGCTATCACAGGTTGCTGATGTAGATTTCGGTGTTGGACCCACTGTGATCAGCAGAAAGGACAGATCGAGGGTCATCACAGTCCAGATGAATGCAACTGTCCCTTCCAACCAGATTCGTGCAGGTATTCAGAAGCAATTGGATAAGCATCCGCTTCCTCCGCAGGTAAGCCTGTTCTGGAGTGGTGATTTCCAGAATCAAACGGATATGATGAGCGATATGATGATGGCAATCGGATTCGCCATTCTCTTCGTGTATATGATCATGGTGAGTTTGTTTGAATCATTTACCTATCCATTCATCATTATGTTCTCCATTCCGGTGGCATTGGTCGGTGCTTTATTCGCCCTGGCTCTGACACATCAGACACTGAACGTGTTTTCGATGATTGGTATTCTCATGTCCATGGGACTTGTGGCAAAGAATGCCATCCTGCTCGTCGATTTTACAAATACCCTACGGCGTAGGGGAAAGGATATGACCAGCGCATTGCTCGAAGCAGGTCCAATCCGACTGAGACCCATTGTCATGACAACCATGACGATGGTGTTCGGTATGCTGCCCATTGCTCTCTCGGGCGGTGCTGGAGCAGATATGAGAAAAGGCATGGCAATCGTCGTGATCGGTGCCTTGATCTCATCCACCATTCTTACGCTGGTACTCGTTCCTGTTGTGTATTCCCTCGTTGAAAGCGTCAGAAAATACTTCGGGTTGATCAAACCTGATGAATTCAAGCCAAGAGCAGGGGATTACGCGGAGTAGCTGAGGGCAGAAGGTTTCTGGTTACTGGTTACTGGTTACTGGTGACAGGTGGAAGTCGTATCACAGGTTTTCCGACCTGTTATTGGAGTGGGTTTTCATACCCACGGATCAGGATTAGGGAAGGTGGCACTTCCCCCCTTGGGAAGGGGGGGGTAGGGAGGTCTCGTTCCGGATGAGTTTGAAAATAAAACAGGCGACCTACATGGTCGCCTGTTCATTTATTAGAACTTATATAGAAATCCCACTCCCTGTAGACTGGGAGAAACTTCCAGCATCGGTGTCGTTTTCATCACCAATTTTCCTGTGAAGTAACCGATGCAGGAACCTATAAAGACATCGGAGCTCCAATGCTTTAGATCATGGACTCGCGAGTAACAGGTGAGGGTTGCACCTGAATACGCAACAATGGGTACCCAGAAGACATCCTTGTATTGTTCTGAAACAACTGAGGCAACACTGAAGGCAATGGTGGCATGCCCGGAAGGAAAGGATTCACGATATCTGGAGAATCCACCCGGCAACCAGAATTCCTTCCCTTTGCCTTCCTGGGGTCTGTTTCTTTGCGTGGCATATTTCAGGACATTCGTCGCTCCACCGGCAATCAGCATCGATTTGATCAGGAGCAATCCTGTATCCCTCGTTTTATCCGAATTGACCGCATATCCGCCCAACCATACCACTCCCGCAGCAGGCAGGATATACTTTCCGTTTCCGAGAAAATTCCCCACCTTTACAACATCACTCGGGACGCCTTCCCTATGATCCTGCACCCAATCCGTGATATCTTCGTCATAGAAATATAATCCAGTACCAATTGCCACGATACTGCCCGCCACCATAAAGTCTTTGGTCTGCCAGTGCAGTGGACTGGTAACAGCTTTCTCGATCGTGATTGGGTATGACATGAGGTATTGGGATGTATAACTTTTTGCCTCAGCATGAAGTGAACTGAAACTTGCGATGCAAGAGATGAGTATCATTGTATTTATATATCTTAACAACCAGGCTCCAATACGATTCATCTTTTTCAACTACTGGCTCAATCGATAAAATCTATAAGTTCTTCTGATAAATTCTATACTTCTTGTATATTTGACCGCCAACCCGTTCCATTTCAGCCCGCATCTGGGTATTCAATTCCATCTCGTGATGACTGTCCAAGATCTCGAAACCTGATTCCAGCGCTGTTTCCAGCATACGAAATCCCATCAGTACATCCACGCCTTTGTTACGGTAATCAGGTCTGATTGCACCGATATAGACATCGAGTTTCCTGGATTTTGCCTGTGCCCTCAGGATGTGATAGATACCCCAGGGGGTGAGTCTTCCCTTGGCTTTCCTGATGCCGGGAGAGATATTGGGAATGCCGATGACAAAACCAATCACTTCATTCTTGCTGTTGATGGCAGCCTTTACAAACTTCGTACTTACGACTGGTAGATACCGGGAAGCCAGTTCTTCCATTTCCTTCTCATCCAGTGGAGAATAACCGTATAGGTCTGTGAAGCATTCATTCATCAGGTGAAAGATGGGCAGAATATATTTTGAAAGTTCCTTTTTGTTTTTAAACTCAAGGAGGATCAGGTCAGGGTTTCTCTTAACCCTCTGGTATACTTTCTTATAAAGGTCAGTGATAGCATCTTTGATATTGACTTTATAAACGAAATAATCGTTTTCTTTCGTATATCCCAACTGAGCCATGTGATCGAGAAGAAAGGGAAGATTCTGATACACACTCAAATTCGGCGTTTCATCAAAACCCTCGATCTGGAATCCTTCCGGGTCTTCCTCAGTCCAACCCATGGGTCCCACGATCTTCTCCATTCCCTTTTCCTTCGCCCATTCTTCTATCTTTCCCAGGAGGGCGGATGTAACATCGATTCGATCAGGAACTTCAAGGAAGCCGAAACGGGCAATGCGTGTATTATTCTTCTCATTCAGACGCTTATTGATAATGCCTGTGATACGACCGATCGGTTTGCCATTTTCCCACGCCAGGAGGTATATGCTATCGCAATAGCGGTTTGCAGCATTCCGGGTTTTATCGAAGATTCTCTTTTCATCGGAAAAGATGGGATGAACCCAGTTTTTGTGATCCTTGTGGATCTTTTCAGCCAGATATATGAATTTGTTCAACTCGCTCTTATTCATCACTTCTCTGATCTCAATTGGCATATAACACCTCACAACTTAATACAGATTTCGCTTCCAGAAAATATCTTTTTAGAGAAAGGAAAGATGCAATTCTGTCAATATATATATGTTTGATAAATTCATATCAGGCTATACGTGGTTCCTCAAATTCAGCTCCATTGGATGCGGATTCAGATAATACTGCTCTTTCAAATATGTTTTGTCGTACTTTCTCACATAATGGTTCAATAGGGTTATCGGTACGATTAGCGGCACATGCTCCTGTTTATATAAGTTAAAGATCTCCAACAATTCCGCTTTCTCATCTGTTGTCAGGTCTTTCTTGAAATAACCGAGGATATGAAGCAGGACATTCTGGTTTCTTGCAAGTGTGGCAGCTTTCTTTGTTCCCTGCATAAGGAGTTCAAGGTATCGAACCATGTTCCCTGCAAGGTTCTCCTGATTTGTGTCAGCAACCAACTTTCCCATGCTCCTGTAATGCTCCACACTATGCGACATGATCAGGAGTTTGTGCTGTGAATGGTACTGAATCAGGTCTTTTACCTTCGGTTTCGATTCCAGCAATTGATACCAACGATATATAATGAAGATACGCTCGATGAAGTTTTCACGTAATATAGGATCCTGCAGTCTGCCTTCCTCTTCCACTGGCAGCAGTGGAAAGGCATCCATGAAGGATTTGGCAAATAACCCGACGGCTATCTTCTGTGGTGTGCCTTTGCCTTCCTGATAGAGTTTTACCCTTTCCATACCGCTGCTGGGTGATTTACTCTTGAATACGAATCCGCAGAGATTCTCCTTTGCCAGTTCGGGTATCTTTTTCTCACAGAAAGAAAGCATCTGTTCTGTAACATCTTTTCCATCCCGGATGACGATCAGTCGTGGACTCTCCACACTGCCTTCCAGGTGCATGGCAGGTCTCGGAATGGGAAGACCACATTCCACTTCCGGACATACCGGAACGTATTCCGCATAATGTCCCAGGACATCCACCAGCCAACTATCTCTGGCATGCTGACCATCGTATCTGACTTTATTTCCCAGCAGGCAGGAACTGATTCCAAGTTTGATCTTATCACTCATGAAAACCTCGCTTTAGCTTGTAGGGTTTCGATATGATAACCTTACCTAATATAGGGGAGATATTAGGCAAATTATTCGTTTTTGTTGTGACGACTGGCATGGTCGTTTCATTTCTTTCAAAACAACATGCAAGGAGAAATATCTTTGCCCAGAACTTACTTCAATATTTCAATGAATTCTACTAGGACGTAACATCTTATTCTGTAGGATGAGCAATGGGTGCAAATCTTTTATTGTATCGGATCTCCTTATGAGTGACAACATGTTATTAAGGATGATGGCATTGAAGACTAACCTAAAATTACATCGGTTATCCATTAGAGATGTAATTGTCCTCATCCTAAATAAACATCTTATATGGTATACAAAACTCACTAGAGAAAATTCTGCCAAAAATCGCGCAAAGACTTGTTTATAAAATCAGTTTTTTTAAAACTCATCAAGGGAGAAAAGACAAAATCTTCCTATAATGAAAAGTCTATCCATGCAAAGTATATTTACTTTGTTTTTGGTGGTTTAGGTCTTACAGGGATTGTAGATGGTTTAGCTTTTTTACTATCATTGATTACTTTGACGGGTTTAGTCTTAGTTTTCATTCTTGTTAACCTCCTATTCAGATTTTTTAAATTTATGAAAGAATATTAAAT
>DAONDQ010000171.1:0-4898 GCA_035402645.1 Candidatus Cloacimonadota bacterium
ACCTACAAGTACAACGAAGGAGTTGCCGATAAAGTCATTCTGGACTTAATATACGAAGCACGGGATATCGACCAGAAACTCACCTCACCCCAGAAAATAGATGAATGGTTTCAGGTCAAAACCAGAGGACTGAACGAATTCCAGAGGTCAGAGTTAAAGAAGAAATGGGGAACGATGCAGACCGTGCTCAGCAGCCGATCCCGTATGGAGAAGGTGGTAAGCGATATCGTCTTCGACTTCAATATCAAGCCCAGACTATCCTCTGAAAGGGGTAATGCCCTATTGGTTGCATCATCTATTTACGAAGCCTGCAAGTACTACGAAATCTTCCAAAAGACCGAGTTGGGCAACAAAATTGCGATTGTCACTTCATATAATCCTGTTTCACAGGATATAACTACTGAAGACACTGGTGCAAACACAGAAACCGATAAAGAGTATATCTACAACTTGTATCAGGAAATCCTGAAAGATGTTAAAGTTCAGGCGAATAAATCCAAGACAGAAAGTTACGAGGACTGGGCAAAGTTGAAGTTTTTGAAAGAACCAGCTACCATGAAACTATTGATTGTGGTAGCCAAACTTCTGACTGGCTTCAATGCTTCAAGTTGCACTTACTTGTACATCGATAAATCCATGCAAGACCACGGCTTATTTCAGGCAATTTGCAGGGTGAACAGACTGGATGGCGATGACAAAGATTTTGGCTATATCGTAGATTATAAAGACCTCTTCAAACAGGTCGAAGATGCCGTTGCCGTTTATACATCCGAACTGGATTACGATGAGTTTGAGAAAAAGGATGTGGATATCCTGCTGCAAAACAGGTTGAAAGCAGGTAAGGAACGGTTGGATGCAGCACTGGAAGCAATAGCATTGCTTTGTGAACCAGTACCAATACCAAAAGACACATTGGCATTCATCAGGTACTTCTGTGGTAACCCTGAAATCCCAGAAGAGCTGAAGGCAAAGGAAGCGCAGCGAAATGCCCTGTACAAATGCACTGTTGCTTTGATTCGAGCCTATGCCAATATTTCCGATGAATTGGATTTGGCGGGATACTCAGATGCCGAAATCGAAAACATCAAAAAGGATATCAACGATTACATCAAACTTCGTGAGGAAATCCGCAAGGCAAGTGGGGAAACCTTGGACATGAAGACCTATGAAGCCGATATGCGTCACCTGATCGACACCTATATTCAGGCTGATGAACCTGTGAAGATTTCACCGTTTGATGATATGCCACTGCTGGAGATTATTGAAAAGGCAGGAATCAGTGATGCCATCAACACCCTGCCCAACGGTATCAAGAAAGATAAACGTGCCATTGCTGAGACCATTGAAAATAACGTCCGCAGGAAAATCATCAAAGAACATCTAATCGACCCTTCTTTCTATGAGAACATGTCCACCCTGCTTGCAGAAATTATAAAGGAAAGAAGGGATAATGCACTGAGTTACGAAGAATATCTGAAGAAGATTGCCGCCCTTGTCAAGCAGGTTAACGAAGGTAAAGCCGATGACACCCCTGCCGTACTCAAAACCCCTGCCCAGAGAGCTTTGTTTAACAATTTGGGTAAAGAGGTTCAACTTGCTACTCTGTTGGATGCTGCAATCAAGAAATCAAAGCGGGACGGTTTCCGTGGTAATCTTGCCAAGGAACGGGAAGTTAAGTCAGCGATATATTCCACATTAAAGCAGTATTCGCATGGCAGCGATACTTTGACAGTTGGTGAGCCACCAGCAAGTTATGGAATCATAGAAACAGTTGAAAGGATTTACAAGATCATCGTTGAGCAGAAAGAGTACTAATGAACACGATACAGTTAGGAGATTTGGTGATAGAGGTGGAATTGAAAGATATCAAGAACATCCATCTCAGCGTATTCCCGCCCATGGGCAAGGTTCATATATCTGCGCCACAACGAATGGATTTGGATACTATCAGGGTATTTGCCATTGCCAAGCTCAAGTGGATACGAAAACAGCAGGAAGCCTTTAAAAAGCAACAACGTGAAACCCCAAGAGAATACCTTACCAGAGAAAGTCATTACTTCCTTGGGAAAAGATATTTACTGAAGGTGGTTGAAAAGGAAGGAAGTCCCAGAATAATCCTGAAGAAGAAAGAAATCCAGATGGTTGTTCGTCCAGAAACCCCTCATGAAAAGAAGCAGGAGATTCTGGACGAGTGGTATCGCTCAGAATTAAAACGGATCATCCCACCCATGATTGACGAATGGGAGAAAAAAATTGGGGTCGAAGCCAATGAGTATGGTATTAAAAAGATGCGCACCAAATGGGGAACATGTAATCACACCGCAAAACGAATCTGGCTCAACCTTGAATTAGCCAAGAAACCATTGGAATGCATAGAGTACATCGTTGTGCACGAATTGATTCATCTTATTGAACCCAGCCATAATCAAAGGTTCATGACCTTACTTGATGACCAAATGCCCAAATGGAAGTTTTTTCGTGATGAACTGAATCGACTGCCATTTAGTCATGTGGATTGGAAGTATTAGGTGAAATTTCGGAACAATCGTGGCAAATCTAATGTTCAATAAAAAATGATCGAAAAGCTAACCCATTTCATTCTTTGCTTGTTCCCATGCATCTTTTAATATATCTCTCGAAACGTCAAGAATTTCACCACTTATGACAGAGAAATTTTCATTAATTGTGTCAATATTTTCAAGTGCCGCAGTGAAATATTTATGGAGGAGTTCTTCAAGGTTAACATGCTTCTGCTCGTTTTTATTTAGAAATAAGTTGATTTTAAAAGCATAAACTCTTGCTGTTTTTATACGTTCAATTTGATCATTGTATAGCTTCTTTGCGTTAATTTCATCTCCTCTTTCTAAAGAGGATAGAATATCAGGGAGGTAAAAATTAATTATTGCGACTTCACCATTAAACCTGCTCAAATTTTCTCGCAATTCTTGTATCCAAGCAGTTCTTGCTTGGGATATATTATTGGCTCTAACTTGAGCTAAATTCATCTTAGATGTTTCTTGAATTTGTTCTCTTGACAATTGAAGTTGCTCTTTAGCTTGTGCTTCCTGACTTCTAATCTGGTCTTCTGCAAGTTTAACTTGGTCACGTAATTGTCGCTTACCAATATAAATAGCACCTCCCGTAGAGATGATCACAACAATTATTGCGATCAGTGATGGAATTACATTATTCCATTTACTTTCTTTCTTATCAACCAGTTGGGCTAATTCCTTAACGGACATAAAGATTGTGTCATTTTGAACTATTAAACCATCTCTTCCATTTTTTATAGTATCCATTGTCGAATTAGTGACTGAATCACCTTTTTGAGAAAACACAGTAGAGATAGACGAAACGATCATCAACACAAGAAAAATTATTTGTTTCATCTGCAAATAGTTTTTAGAGCGGTTTCAACTTCTTCAAGACGCATTTTATATTCTATAATATTTCTCAAATTATAATTTTGGGGATCAGCCCAATAGCGACTCTTTTGTTCGATTGTCGATGCCAAGTCCTGTACATTGCCATTTCTAATCCTTTTTAACCTAAGAGATGTTCTCAACCAAATGTTGGCAATAATTGGTGACGATTTATCAACAAAATTAATTCTTGTCTGGGCAATATGTGCTCTGGTCTGAATGATGGCATTAAGCACTTCATCATGAACTAATGTTTTTTCACTTTCAGATAGGTTCTCCGAACCATCGACTAATTGTTTAGCCATTTCTAAGATATAACCCAGCATAAATTTTACTTTTAGTTATTGAAATCATTGATCACAATTTAAAGATCAAAATTAATGAAAAACAGGAATTTATATTATCTTTTTAGCGATAATCTTATAAATAATTCCCTTTATCAAACTTCTTAAAATACTTCGTTGACCCCCTTAGCTCATTATGCTCAACCTTCAAATCAGACAATTCAGAATCATAATTATATCTCCCAGCCATTCAAAGTAACGGTGTTGAAACAGTTTCTGATAACCATTCACCCCACCACAATCCTCATCTTGCGCAGCCCATGCGCCAATTGAGCATATCTTTATTACCAAACCCCTAATAGACCATGTTCCTCTTCAAACGCCCTAATATATGCAGTAAGTCCTTTCAATTTTTCATTCACCCTTTCCTTATCGAATCTTTCAGAATCAAAATCACCCAAGCCATAAACAAGGTTAAGATACCCATCTAATTCTGGATGTGAGAGGAGATGCATCAAATTCCTATACCCTTCGACCCCGCCACAATCCTCCATGATGAATCTCGCCCCATCGATACAACGTGGTGCTCTGATTCTATCAGTATCAACATTTTGTAACTCAATCGTGAGTTTCCAAAGCCCTTCCCCTTTCCCATATTGGTATGGTAGAATATCTCCAGACTTTTTCAGAACACTTTTGAGCTGAACCCGTTTATCCCATCTGGTAACTCCACCACCCCACAACATAGGGTTGGTTGTTGGTGTATCTTCGATCCAAAAGCACCAGACGTTTGAGTTTTCCCAGCCGAATGCGATCTGAATGATGTGATGCAGTTTGTACAGGTAATATGAGTCTGGTACCAGTATTTGGCGGTAGATAGGGGGAGTGATGCCATCTATAGTGATTTTGAGCTGGATCATAGGGTATTGGATTCCTTTTCAAAGATATGTAAACTCAAACAATATCATGACAAGGCAAAATAGGGTTTTTATTATTTGGAATTATTCCACGTTAGGTGAACTTATTAGGAGTATAGGGCGTTGAGTCCAGATTGCTTGAGATCATTTGTCACAGGTCATGAAATGAGCCTAATTTTTGATTCTATTGTCAAATACGAATTGTTATCAGTAAAATTGAGTGTAAATTTCAATTGAAAAGTATACCAGTATTTCAGTTAGGAAAGAACACCACT
>DAONDQ010000172.1:0-4886 GCA_035402645.1 Candidatus Cloacimonadota bacterium
ATTTAACCAATGAAAGTAATAGCAATAAACGGAAGTCCGAAAAAAGAAGGGAACACTTATCATGCCTTGAAAATGGTCGGGGATGAACTTCTTGCAAGTGGCATTGAGTTCGAGATTCTGCATGTCGGGCATAAACTACTTCACGGTTGTACAGCATGCGGTAAATGTGCTGAAAACAAAGACGAGAAATGTAGCTTTGGAGCTGATGGTCTGAATAAGTGGATACAAATGGTTAAAGTAGCCCATGGTATAATTATTGGCTCACCAGTCCATTATTCTGGCATCGGGGGCACGATGAAATGCTTTTTAGACAGGTTGTTTTACGTTTCAGGGTCAAATGGCAACCTGTTGCGCCATAAAGTTGCAGCGGCTGTGGTTGCAGTTAGACGAACTGGCGGTTCATCTACATTGGATGGTTTGTATCATTATCTGACCTACGCTGAAATGATCGTTGTCACAGCCAATTACTGGAATGTCATTCATGGCAGAAGTGCTGGAGAAGTATCCCAAGACGGAGAAGGTGTACAAGTTATGCGTGTACTGGGTAAGAATATGACTTGGCTATTGAAAATGAAAGAAGCTACCTCAGTTACCATCCCACCGCCAATACAGGAAAAGAAGATTATTACCAATTTTATTAGGTAAACCAAGGAATTCATAAACCAATTTTCAATTATATTATGAAAGTAATCAATGCCCGAATCATGGTCAAACCAGTAGCTATTGAACAGTTTAAGGCTTTAGCGAAAACTATGGTTGAGAATAGCAATTCCGAAAAAGGGTGTTTATGCTACAAGTTGTATCAGGAAATTGGAAATCCTCAAAGTTTCATATTCTATGAAGTATATGAAAACCAAGACGCTGTGAATGTCCACAATTCTTCGCCATACTTCAAAACCTTCATTGAAAAAATGTCCGAGTTGGCATCAGAAAAGTCACTGGTGGACGTTTTCTAAATGCCAACGGGGAAAGACATATCAGATATTGCATTTTCTTTATCATTACCAACTTGATCAACTATGAACATTACTCTTCCAGACATTAATCGAATAATGGGATTGATTCAGCCCGTTAATTCAGAATTTGATAATGGAATTAGGACTATTGGTGAATGGGTGGCTGAACATCGACTGCAAATAGAAACCAATAAAAAGCTGTTTTATTCTCATACTAATGACATTAAAATCTTGATCATATTGCTCAATGACCTCCTTATGCGATCCATGAGGGGAGAGAGGGGTGCAAAGATAAAAACAGCTTTAGAGAAGAATTTGAAATCCAAGGATGACCTATGCAGCAATATTTACAAGAAAACAATAACAGATGCGCAATATAGGTTCCCCAGTGAAGGTGCTCTGGTCATCGAAAGTGTAGTAAAGTACTTTAAAGATGAACTGGAATGGAATTGGCGAAGATATTTTACTCAGGTTGAACGTCATTCTGAAGGTAATTTCATACAGGATCATTTACTGACCATTAAGGGAATCAAATTTAAGGTAAGAGACCTCGCTCTCTCAAACTTTAATGAAAATTATATTGCCAATGACCTCCATGTTGTGAGAGTCTCAACTCGATTGGGTTTGTTAAATTACGGATATAGTTTACTGCCCGACCCAGCCCTTGAGATGGGGAATAATCCCAGTGACCAGAAAAACTATCTTTTTCTTCATAGGTTGTTTCTAAAACTAAGTGAACTGACAGATCGGCAATGGCAATTAGGGGATTTTGACAGATCATTTTGGCATTTTGGGAGAACTGTTTGTAATGATAAACCAAAGTGTAAGATTTGTCCATTAAAGAAGGTTTGTTTGACTGGAAAGGACTAATTAGACCTAATAAATGAATAAAATACAACCATTTTCAGTGGAAATCATTGAAAGTCTTAGCAAGGTTTTAGGTAATATTTTGTCAAATTCTGAGATAGATAAAGTTCTTGTTGATTCTAAAATTGACAACATTGATCCTACAAACACAAAATGGCGAAGGTTGTATAATAGTTTTGTCACTTTTCAAAACAAGCAACAATGTTCAAACAACATCTTGACATTCATTGAGAAAACCATTACTCCAGTTAGATTTGTCAATAATAGAGTTTTATTTGAAGAGAATAGAATAGAACTAAATAAAGTACTCATTTTTGTCGGCATTACTATCGGTGAGAATGGGAAACTTTTTAAAACTCAAAAAGCAGAAACCATAAAGGATGCTGAAAAACGAGCTGGCGATCTTAAACAAGTTCTTAAAGATAGGAACGTCCATCCAGACGTTATAGCCTTCTGTAAAGCTGAATTATTACAGGAAAATTATTTTCATGCAGTTTTTGAAGCCACTAAAAGTCTTGCGGAAAAAATCAGGGTAAAAACAGGGTTAATAGAAGACGGAGCCTATCTAATTGACAAGGCATTCGGATTAGGGCAAGACAATAAACCTTTATTAGCATTCAGCCAACTTGAGACAGAATCAGAAATTAACGAACATAGGGGGTTTATGAATTTATTGAAAGGGGTATTCGGCATGTTTCGCAATACAACAGCACATGCTCCGAAAATTAAATGGGCAATAAATGAAATTGATGCATTGGATTCATTGACCATTATCTCGTTACTACATAGAAAACTGGATAATTGTTTCAGAGTCTAAGATATTCTTATGGTCAAAATGAAGAAACCTTTCACAATCTATTCTTACATCATCAGAAATGATTTAGGCTTTTCACCTAATCCGTTTTGGGGTGTTTGCACGTTGGCTTGCTGTAAACCAATAATCAGAAGAACTGCAAAAGTGGGTGATTGGGTTGTTGGGATAAGAGGGAAAGGATTGTACAATAAATTGAAATTACCAAAGCCCACCGATCCTTTTGAAGAATACGGAATAGTTTATGCAATGAAAGTTACAAAAAAATTGAGTTTTGATGAATATTTCGACCAATTTCCTGAAAAGCAACCAAATTTTGGCAAGGGTGAGACAATATTTAAGCGTGGAGATAATATTTATAAACCATTGGGAAATGGGGAATATGTGCAATTGAAATCCCGCCATACAATTCCAAATCAACCTAAAGATTTAAGTGGGAAGTACGTTATACTTTCAAACGAGTTTTACTATTTTGGTTCCAACCCAATCCGAATTCCTGATAACATGAGAGTTCTCATATGTGGGCGAGGGCATAAATGCCATACTGACAAGGCTCTCAAAGGTTCTTTTTTAGATTACATTTCTTCAAACAAATTAGGAATATCAGAACGTCCAAGTCTTTGGAATGAACATGATAACTCATGGAAACAATAGCGAATGAAAATAATTTTTAGCAGAAAAGGTTTTGATAGTGGGTATGGAGGACTTCCAAACCTCATTTTACCTGATGGAAGGTTGCTTTTTTTTCCAATCCCCGATAAATTATCAAAGATCAAGTACAGGGACATAAAGACACCACTGGAATGTTATTCTAACTTGTTCGAAGTGTTGGAGGACTTGAACGTAAAAAAGATCAAGGAATATTACAACGCACATCTTGATCCAGACTTGTACTTCGGTTCTATACCCAGAGAACATTTATGGAGACCATTGTTTGGACAGGAGGGAATCGCTCTCAGACATTTACAAAAACAGGATGTAGGGAAAGGCGACCTGTTTTTGTTTTTTGGTCGGTTCCAGAAAACGATATGGGATAAAAAGAAGATTGTCTACGATAAATCCGAAAAAGACATTCATATACTTTTCGGATACTTCTGTATCGGAGAAATTGTGGATTTGGGAAAACCGATCCCATCCGAGTATAGCTGGGTAAAGTATCATCCACATATCCATTCAATGAAAACACCAAACAACATTTTTATTGCTTCCAAAACATTCAAAATCAATAACACTCGTTTTGATGGTGCCAAAGTCTTCGACAACTATTCAGAAAAATTGAGGCTCTCTATTTATAATAACACAAAAAGGGTATGGAAGTTACCGAAATGGTTTTACCCATTTGATCATGGAAGACCACCCCTTACATATCACTTAAAACAAGCTCGGTGGCGGTTAAATGAAGATTACACGGAGTTACAGTCGGCTGACAAGGGGCAAGAATTTGTTTTGGATGTAGATTTCTATCCTGAATGGGAGAAATGGGCATTACAATTATTATCATAAAAATCATTTGTCTAATAATTTGACATGAGCAAAAATATTTTGAATGGAGAAAAAGTAATTAGATCAATTTAGATATCAGTTAAACAACGAATTATGTTTTATTTTGAAGGGCTCTGGTGCATTTCCAATTAACAATGCATGAACCTAAATATCATTTTGTTAAATAATTATAACTGCCTAAAATGAAACAAAAGTTCTTTAAAGATGATTTGTTAAATGAATGTCGCATTTTATATAATGAGAAAGGAATAAGTGCCTTTCTCTATAAAAATATCGATAAGAAACTCTATTTTAGATTATATCAAAAAGGAATCAGGATAACTGACGTTATAGCTCAACTTGGATTGCGTGATGAATACAAAAAACTAAAAAAGGAAGAACTTAGATGGAATTGGGATAAAATAATTGATTTTTTGCGACCCATTGTAATTATCCAAAATTTTTTGCCCCCTGCTGCATGGTTTCAAGGTAATGGATATTCATTTATTGTAGCAGCAGTATATTCCTTGAATAGAACGTGGGATGATCTACGAATTGAATTCAATTCTTATGAGAATAGCACTTTTGTCGTTTCTCGAAATGGTATGAGGTGGCTCAGCCATCCTGAAGCCTCGTTGTCAAATTTTCTATACTCTCGTGGCATAGAACATTATAAAGGGAAAAGGTATCCAGAGGAATACTCCTTAATGACGGGTGGATATGCCGACCAAATTGACCACCCCCTGCCGGTCCAATTTACAGCACTTCTG
>DAONDQ010000173.1:0-4861 GCA_035402645.1 Candidatus Cloacimonadota bacterium
TGTTGAACCTGGGCAAGTCTAGTTTGGATACGCCCGGGTTGCCGAGATCCATCAGCAACAAGTCGAATCATAGAAGAAAAATCAAGGAATTGGTCCTGGAGAAGGATCCTCTTTATTGCTTCGAGAATGCCACCGAGAATTGGTACCCGAGTTGTAATCGCAGCAAGAGAAACACCTTCATCACTGGCAATATTCCATGCTTTTTGAACTTCTTCTAAAGTTTGGAAATATTGGAAACCCATCTGTGTTCGGAGAACATGAAGTCCAAGCGATGCGTACCGTGACATCAAGAAAAGTTTAAATTTGTTGTCATCAAGAACATCAAATTGGCGATATCGTGCGTCCGAATCTCCTAAAATATTTTGACAAAATCCATGAATCGTGCCTATAAACATTTTTCCTAAAAGATTTGCGCTTTGTCCCGTTTTAACGAGAACATCTGCCACCTTTCGCTTGATGGATTCGGCGGCTTTTTCTGTAAAGGTAATGGCAACGATCCGCTCTGGAAGTACACCACCGGCGACGAGGAATGCGATCCGATAGGCAAGGGTCCTAGACTTGCCAGAACCGGCACAAGCGACGCAAAGAACCTCCCGACAGGGATCCAATGCCGCATTTGCTTGCTCACCAGTCAGGTCAGCTCTTAGGATATGTGAAATATCAGGCATCTCACTCCCTTCTCTGCGACGACATCAGCTCATCAGTGCTTGTATTATTGCCTTTGCTTGAATGCGGATGAATGGTGGAGGCAAGGCATTGCCTATCATCTGTGCTGTTGGGAATTTACCCCTGCTAAGGGAGAATTTATATTTTAACGGGAAACCCTGCAGGAGGGCTGCTTCTCTCAAAGAGATGCACCTGTTCTGATCCGGGTGAAGAAAGCGTCCTTTTGATGGATTTACGCATCCACCCGTAATTGTTGGTGATACAGCATCCCAACGCATTCGACCATAAACATCTTTGTATCCGTCGCATTTTCTATGACAAGAAAGTTGCATGGATTGAGGAAGATCTCGCCGGCTTCCTCCATCCCTTGGGACGCATTTAATTAACGAAATAATTCGCGGATTTCGGTTTTCCGGAAAATCATGAAGGGGGTCGCCACTGATTCCAGGGGCGGGGAGTTTTGCAATCGTCATGCGAACCGTTGTGATTCTCGGTGATGGTGCCGCGATTGGAATTTTCTTTTTCAAACCACCTATGAGGATCAACCGTTTTCTACGCTGAGGGACGGCATATCCAGCGACATCGATCACGCGGATATCCAATCTATACCCAAGTCCTCTTAGGGAGCGAACGATGGAGAAGAATCGTGGATCGGAGTAAAGCCCCGGGACGTTCTCAAGCATGATCGCCTTGGGTCTAAAGGCTCTCACGAAACGTAAAAACTCAAATACAAGGTCGTTAATGGGATCATCAATTTCCCGACTGCCATTACGGGTCCTCATCGATGAGAATCCCTGACATGGTGGGCATCCAGCCAGTAGATCTAATTCTCCTTGGGCAAGTCCAAGACCTGACATGATGTCAGTGGTATTGAGTGCCCTGATGTCTCCCTTCCATAGGCGTGTCGATTTGTGGTTCATGGTATAGGTCTCGGCAGCCAATGGGTCGATCTCCACGGCTCCAACGACCCTGAAACCCGCTTGGCGAAGTCCTTGGGTTAAGCCGCCGCAACCGCAGAAAAGATCGATGGCTTTCATGTTGGTCCTATAGGACGTCAATGATAGCAGCCTGGCGGTTGAGGCGATACCTGCCTACCGAAACTCCAAGCTAAATTCACCATAGTCTTAAAGAACGAGGCGTAGAATGACCAGTATGTCTATGGTTAGCAGACCAAGCCCGGACTCCCCAGATTTCAGAAGTTGGATAATGTCGCGTATTCAATCTCGAAATACCACGCCAGAATTGGTGGTCCGACGATTATTGTTCAGCATGGGGTACCGTTATCGACTTCATGATAATCGGCTTCCGGGTGTTCCGGATGTGGTATTTAGAGGAAAGAGAAAAATAATCTGGATTCATGGATGTTTTTGGCATGGTCATGATTGTCGGAAGGGACAGAGCATTCCAAAAACGAACACCCAATTCTGGACAAATAAAAGACGGCGAACCATAGAAAGAGATGCTCAAAATCTTGAGTCCTTGATTGCGATGGACTGGCAAGCTCTCATCATCTGGGAGTGCGAGGTCAGGCGGTTGGATTTGCGTGATCGACTGAAGAAGTTCCTGGACTGAAGGTTTGACATATATCTTCGGAATTGACCATGGAACATAGAAATTGAATTTTCAAGCGATCAAATTCGGTAGTGCGCAATAAGTAGGTGGAGCAAGAGCTTGCTGTATTTAGTAATAAGAAAGACAGTAGCCTCTCGCTCCACCCTCGCCAGTCTCGAACTTCAGAAGGTCCATGTATTCTTGCATTTCCCACAATGTGCTTGAGTAAGGTCTTCTTTGTGACTTAGCCCTGTTGCGAGTACGGACACTCCTCCTGTAAGGACGGCTGCAGTCGCTTTCCCTCCGCTGATACCTGTCCTCTTCTTAATCGGCTTGATGCGAATGGTTCCCTTGGATTGGCAATGTGGGCATATCATCATGGTGTTTTTTTTGCCATACTCACACTCAGCATCTTCTTTAAAGCGTTGTTCAATGCTAAGTGAAGCTCTGCGATTGTATTCTATATTTTCTCTTCTCTTATTTGAGATCATCACCCAAGTTAGAAGCACAATAGCGATACCGCCTCCAATACATACGCCTATAAGATTAGTCGTATCATTATTATATTGAAGTATGATGAATGTCATGTTTACTTCCCTATGATATGAATTGAATCATGATTTGATGTAACAACCAATATGATTAACCAAGTTGAAGATTTATCAAGCCTGCCATCACTTTTGCTCGTGACATACCTCGTATGTCCGATAGTGCGTCCTCGATCTTCCTAATCTTCGTAAAGGTCGATGGCATAATCCGTCCGCTGGCGTTCCTGGGAGGATCGAGACCCGCTCGGGATCTGCGGACCTACACAAACGCGACGGCTGCATTTACCAGCGCCACAAGGTCACCATCGAAGGCTGCCACTGCCTCCTCATAGAAGGCGCTAATTCCCCCAGGGTGTTTCTGGAGCTTCTGGTAGATGGAATCAGGCACGGGACAGGTCACAAGGCAGCGGGGACGGGATACGAAGGCGTCCTTGAGGGTGGACACGTCGCCATGCAGGACCAACTCATCCGCAACGGTCGGCGGACAAGGCGAAGGCTGGGAAGCCGTTGGGAGCTTCCCGCCTCTTGGTTTCCTGGCGTTGGGGCGTGTCATCATGAACCGGTTCGTGCGTTATCCCTGATCCTGGGATGCGAACCTGAAACGTTCAAATGTCAAGAGATGCAACATAGGGCACTCTCTGGGAAGAGACATGTTGCGAAACGCAAAATGAGACATCCGCTGATACGTCTTCACCCCGGATCCGGCGTTCATTCGTCTTCCGGACCTTTCGGGGAGGGATCTTCAGGGGAAGGCACACCTCCAACATGAAGACCGTTCACGAACTCGTACATGTATCGCTCCACAACCTGCCAGGAGGTTGATGGACCCGCCCCGGGGACAGGTGCCTAAGGCGGGTCCTGGGGGTTCCTATGCGAGTCCCAGACGCTGACTGAGGGCATCCTGGGAGCGACGCTTCGATTCCAGACTCTGCTCGACGTAGATCATCGTCGTGGTGACGCTCTTGTGCCCGAGCATCCCCTGGATCTCCGTGATTGGGGTTCCCGCCTCGGCATGGAGGGATGCGAACGTGGCACGGAGACGATGTTGGGTAACGTTGCCGAGTCCCATCTTCGAGCACACGCGCTGGAGGACCTTCTTGCAGAACTGGGCACGGTGAGGCTTCCCGTCCTCGGCGGGGAACACCCATTCGCTGAGGGTCTTGGGCATGGCGTGGATGGCGTCCCACAACCAGGAGGGCACAGGGATCACCCGCGCCTCCTTGCCCTTCGCCTTGCCGACGACATAGGTGCGCTGGGCGAGGTTGAACCATTCCCAGCGCATCCCAAGGGCTTCTGACTCTCGCAGTCCGAGACCGACCATGACGCGCACGAGGACGGGAATGTGGGAGTTCCGTGCTTCCTGGTCTATCTGGGAGAAAAACTCCTGGACGCGGACCGCTGGGAGGACAGGACGCGGTTTCTTCTGGACACGGAGCATCGGAAGGTGGAAGGGAACGTGGTCCAGATATCCCATCTTCAATCCGTATCCCACGATCAGCTTTAGGACCTTCTGGGCATTGTTGACGGTCGTGATGGACTTCTCCTTGCCGAGCATTCGAGATCTGAGGGCAAAGACATCAGCCGCACGGATACGGTCGATCCTGGTCGTGCCCAGAGCCGGGAGAATCCAGATCCTGGTGTGCTGTTCGACGCTGAGGAGGTGTTTCCTGCTATGCACCCGCTGGTGAACCCTCAGCCACTCCTTCGTGATCTCAGCGAGAGTCGGGATCCGGGTAATTACGCCGCACTGCCCGTTCAGAAGCTCCTTGCGCTTCTCTTCCAAGACGGTTTTGGCAGTCGCCAGATCGCTTGCCCGGGTCGATCCATGCACTCGCTGCCCGTTGATCATCAGCGAGTAGTGCCAGAACCGTCCCTTCTTCCTGAGTCCTGGGGTAATGTTGGTCGCCATATCGCTCCTGTGGGAAGCGATCGGAAACGTCGGGGACCGTCAAACGGAGTAGGGTGTTCAGGAATTACGCCAGTCCGTCTGGATGGACCACGTAAGTTTTGTGGTTAAAATGAATACGCCAGGTGGCACCTATGCCTTCTAAGCCGTAGGTCGCAGGTTCGAGTCCTGCTGGGCGCACCAGAAGGAA
>DAONDQ010000174.1:0-4718 GCA_035402645.1 Candidatus Cloacimonadota bacterium
TTTGGCAGATACAGTCAACCTACAGGTTTTTGCCTGTTATGAACCCAGTGTTAATGACCTCACGCCGCTGATGGATCCCATGGAAGTCAGTGTCTATGCTGAAGAATGGATTGAGATCACGCTTGATGATGTCTTAGTGGACACTCCCTATTTCTATATCCGGTATGACGGTATCGATGCCTATAACGGATTTGCCGCGGATACGCAGCGCTATTACCCGGGAAGGAACTATATCATCCTTGGCGATAATACGTATGAATTGGGTGAAGTAGGCTTTAATGCTGTATGGATGCTCAGGGCATATGTTCAAACCACAGGCGGTTTAGCTGTGCCCGAGCTCAGCATCGAAAACAGGCCGGAAGGTCTTGTCCTAAGCTGGACAGCCGTCGATGGTGCCACCAGTTACGCGATTTATGCTTCTGCAGATCCAAACTTGCCTATCGATGAGTGGGGACTTTTCGATAGAACAACAGCGCTTGAGCTTGGAGCATTGGGTGATTTCGACAGAGACTTTTTCTTTGTGAGGGCAGAGACGGATGTACTTCCTATGGATAAGAATATGATAATGCCTCCCGCTCATGCGAAGACAGGACAGCGAATACCATTGAGAATTGTGCGTCCAATGCACAAATAATGATAAAGGGCGACCACTAGGTCGCCCTTTTTTTTGCCAAATCTTCAATCTTAACAATGAGACACCCATATAGGTCGTCTCTAATTTTTGATTCAAATCTTCAATCTTCAATCTTCAATCTTAATTCTTAATTCCTAGCCCCTGTCACCTGTTACCTGTTACCTGTTATCTGAATGAACACACTTCTTCCCAAGTCAGCACTGGATGTCCAATGCACCATAGAGTCTATGGTCAGTGTTCCTTGCGATGTCACATCTGCATAGCCTGTGTATGGATTCGAGGAGGCATAGATTTTATAGTTTGTGGCATTGAGAGCCTTATTCCAACTGATGACACGAGTATTCCCCGATCTCTGCATTGAAATGTTGGTGGGTGTAGCAGGCACGATCACCAGGTTGTTCACGATATGGTAGGTCAGGCTGCTTGTATGCGATGCCAAGACGGAAGCGAATGCATCCAGGTAGGAGGCATCTCCTGTTTTCAGGTAGCTGAGGAAGGGATCGATTGTAATGGGAATCAGGCTGTTGTTGTAATAGGATGTATGCCCGACACCCGTGATGGAGATGAAAGCCTTATAGGCAGATGCCAAATTGTTGAACAACGGTACCTGATTAGATGAAGGAGGAGCAACCCAGTCATCCGAACCGGAATAGGTCAGCGAGGGAACATGTACGCTTGCAGCAGCATCGATTGCCCCTGATACGATTTCCGGTGCTGCACAATAACTGATGAGGGATACGAAGCTGGAATTGAGGGTCGCGGCAACAGTGGCACAGGCTCCGCCCATGGAATATCCCATCGAGATCACCAGCGGCTTCATCTTGCCGAAGAGGACGGAAGGAGACAGGCTGTTTTCTGCATAGATCTGTCCCTGCAGGAAGGCGATGTCTTTCGAGAAATCGGAAGTACTGGGAAACATTCCCTCTTCTGTGCGGGGATAGGCAACGATCCACCCCAGGTATACCAATTCATTGGTCAGGGTGATGGACGCAGAATAGTTGGAATTCCAACCATGTCCGAAGATGATGTAGGGATAGATGGCACCCGGATTCGCACTGTCGATGGGATAATAGATGATTGCCGGCACCTGCCTGTTGCTCCGCGAGGGATCGACATACGTCTTATTGAATTGCCCGACTGTGATTGCAGTGATCTTGAAGAGAAAAAGTGACAAAATAAGCAGGATAACAATTCTTTTCATAAGCGCCTACCTCTACTTGTAGATATTGATAATATGAACTGGATTCAGTTAATGTCAATTATTTAAGTGTAAAATTGGATACGTAGGGGTCCGCGGAAGTAAACCCACATCTGCCGATTTTAAAAGATGTCATCCTTGCGAACGCAAGGATCCATGATACAAAAAACTCCCCTTGAGGAGGGGAGATAAAGAGGGGTCAACATTTCTCCCTTATTGTAAGGGAGCGCTGTACTGAGCCTGTCGAAGTGAAGGGGTCCGCATCAGCAGACCCTGCACAAACCTGGACATTTCATCTCTGAACGAATATCAACCGAACTCCAACCGTCCCACAAAAAACACTCAACCATCTCCCAAATCTTAAGGGAATCTTGAGGGATGCTTGGCGGATGGTTGGGAGATGCTTGAGTTTTTTTCATTGGGGCTTCAATAATCTTGCTTAAAAGTTTTCTAAAAACTCCCCTTGAGGAGGGGAGCTTTCCCGGAGATTGTCATCCTTGCGAACGCGAGGATCCATGAATTATCCCCCCACTTTTGTAAAGAGGGGGTGGCACGGAGTGACGGGGGCGTTAGTTCTGAATGTCTGCTACGCTCTGCCTATTTTTAACTTTTAACTTTTAATTTTTAATTGACTCATTGTGATGAACCATGACAATACATCACAAGGAGTCAAAGTGGTCGATCGCATTTCCGAAGAACAGCGTAGCTGGAATATGAGCAGGATAAAGTCCAAAAACACCAAACCCGAAATGGTGGTAAGGTCGTTGCTGCATAAAATGGGATTTCGCTTTCGACTTCATGTGAAAGATTTACCAGGCAAACCTGATATCGTTCTTCCGAAATACAAGACCGTAATTTTCGTGAATGGATGCTTCTGGCATCAGCATGAGGGGTGTAAGCGAGCAACCATTCCAAAATCTAATCAAGAATATTGGTTGACAAAGCTAGATATGAATGTTCAAAAAGACCAACAAATTCAAGTTGCTTTAATTGAAATGAAATGGAAAATAATGATCGTATGGGAATGTGAATTGAAGAGATTAGATGAAATAATGGAGAAATTATCAGGGATTAAATCATGAGGGATGTACTATATTATTCAGAATTAGTTGAATATATCAATTCTTTAGATGCTGACAAAGCTGCATCTTTTACTCATTATCTTCATTCAATTAGTGAGAAAACTGACAAATACAGCACTAATAGAGATAATTTGTATTGGTATGATTCTTTACCTGATTTTAAAAGTTTCATCTGGGACGTTCCTTTTCCTCCAGTTAAAAATCCAAAGTTTACCTTCATTGATTTGTTTGCAGGCATTGGTGGGATGAGAATCGCTTTCCAAAATAATGGTGGGCAATGTTTATTTAGTTCAGAGTATGATAAAGCAGCACAAAAATCATATGAGATGAATTATGGTGAAGTTCCTTTTGGTGATATTACACAAATTGATTCAGACGATATTCCTGATCATGATATTCTGATTGCGGGTTTTCCATGTCAGGCATTTTCTATTGCAGGTTACCAAAAAGGATTTGAGGACCCTCGGGGTAATATGTTTTTTGAGACTGCCCGCATCATTCATGATAAGAAACCTAGAGCATTTTTACTCGAAAATGTTAAGAATTTGGTTTCTCATGACCATGGAAAAACGTTTCAAGTCATAAAGAAAGTTCTAAAAGAAGAATTGGGATATTCTTTTATCCCGTTTGTTTTAAACTCTAAAGATTATGGTCAAGTACCTCAAACTCGTGAAAGAATATACATGGTTGGTTTTAGAAATGAAGCTAAATATGATAATTATGAAAACAATATCGGAGTATATCATTTTCGTTTGGATAAAGAGTACAGGACTCTATTAAAGAATCGTGAAATGACTAACATCTCTACTATGAATTTTAAAATACCTGTTCCATTAAAGTTAACAATTGGGATATCTGATTTACTTGAAAAAGAAAAACAACCCGAGATGTATTATTATCAACCAGAACATATATATTATCCTATATTACATGAAATTATTACTAAAAAACATACAATATACCAGTGGCGTAGGGTTTACGTTAGAGAGAATAAAAGCAACGTTTGCCCTACTCTTACAGCTAATATGGGTACAGGTGGCCACAACGTTCCAATAATTCATGATGAATATGGAATTAGAAAACTTACACCACGTGAATGTGCCCGTTTTCAAGGATATGAAGATAAATTTGTCTTGCCCAAACTAGCAAATTCACACTTATATAAACAAATTGGCAATTCTGTGACTGTGCCAGTGATTGAAAGAATTGCCCATGAAATTGTGTCAGCTCTAGAATTGTAAGGGTATTATATATGTTTCTAGATAGAGAATCTCAAAATAATGTGACCAGGTATATTAATCTTTTAAAAATTGCAGGTAGCCTATCAAATCTATTTTCAGAAAGTGATGTCCCTTATATCAATTATAGATTAGCAGAAAATCTCTTTTGTCAGTCCTTTGAGGCAATAAATCTTTCAAGATCAGATTGCTCGATAGATGCAAAAAAAGAGAACATTGGAATAGGTATAAAAACATTCATCAACTACAATGGTAGAACATATCAGAAAATTGCTGAGTTTAATAAACAGCATCAATTGTTGGCAGGTAAAGAAATTACAGATTTAATTAATGATTTATGTAGATATAGAAATTCGAGAATAGAAGCCACAAAATCAATTCATAGTGTAGAAGAAGTCTATTATCATTGCATCACGCGCCAACACGAAGAATTAATTCTATTTGAAGATAACATGCATTTGATTGACTTAAACCATGTACGTAACATTGTCGAAAATAGAGGTACAATAACGTTTAATGATAGGCAGAATGAATACGCTTATAATAAAAGTAAAAGTACCCTATTC
>DAONDQ010000175.1:0-4604 GCA_035402645.1 Candidatus Cloacimonadota bacterium
ACGTACACCATTTGGATTAATTGGTTTTGATTATGCCTATAATTTTGAAGAAAAAACCTGGGAACCTCACTTCCAGTTTGGAACTACGTTCTAATCCCTATGTAGCGAACAGGCTCTTACATGAATTATAAGCATCTATTTGGTCCTGTCAATTCCAGGAGATTAGGAGTGTCTCTTGGTGTTGATCTGGTGCCTTCAAAGACTTGCTCCCTGAACTGCATTTATTGCGAAGCAGGAAAAACAACTGTCTATACCAGTTCCAGGGATGAATATGTGAAATATGATGAGATCATCGAAGAACTCGATGACTGCCTTTCCACCCACCCTCATATCGATTTCATCACTTTCTCAGGAGCAGGAGAACCAACCCTGTTCAGTCGATTGGGCGAACTTATTCGATATATCAAGACGAATTATCCTGAATACAAACTCTGCCTCATCACAAATAGTACCATGTTCAGCCACCCTGATGTTATCCATGATATTTTACCACTGGATTTGATACTACCTTCACTCGATGCTATTTCTGAAGATGTCTTCCTGAAGATCAACCGTCCATGCAAAGGACTCACAGCAGCATCTATCGTTGAAGGCTTGATCAATTTGCGGAAACAATATGGGCACGAGATATGGCTGGAGATTTTCATTGTTCCCGGTACGAACGATACAGATGAAGAAATTCGTTTATTCCGAAACTCCATCCTGCAAATCCAGCCTGATCAGGTTCAATTGAATTCACTGGACAGACCTGGGACGGAAGACTGGGTTCATGCTGAAAACAGGTTAAAACTCGAAGATATTGCCTTGAAATTGCAGCCCTCTCCGGACGAACTTGAGAGGATGCAATATAAGACGCAAGTCACGATTATTGCCAACCCCAGGCAAAATCAGAATGAAGAAGTGCAAAGTGGAGATCTGAGAGAGAAGATCATTACACTCATTACAAGAAGACCTTCCACGATAGAGGATATCACTGGCATGCTCTCTTCCAATGAAGATGAGATCAGTCTTGTTCTGAACGAATTGTGTGAAACAGCAATCTTGGAAAAGGAAGAACTTCCTCGTGGTATTTTCTATAAACTACGTAAAAGGGTCGAACAATGAATGTTGCCATCATAACGGCTGCAGGTATCGGCAGGAGATTGCCCGGTTCGATAAAAAAGCAGTTCATTCAACTTGCTGGTCGTCCTCTTCTCTTTTGGACTATCGACCCCTTTATCACACACGCGGATATAGATCAAATCATCATTACACTTCCTCAAGATGATCTAGAACAATTCCGTGCTGAAATTGCAAAAGAGTTTCATTCAGATAGGATTCATTGCATTGCCGGTGGCTTGGAACGGCAGGATTCTGTCTATCTTGCACTTCAAGATTGTCCAGCCAATGCTGATTTTGTGCTTGTTCATGATGGAGTTAGACCTTTCATCTCAAAACAGGATATATCAAATCTGATCACGGAAGTGAAAGACAAAAAAGCCGTCATACCGGTCAGTCCTGTCACCCATACTTTAAAATCAATCAAGGAAGGTAAAGTCATTGAAACGATTCCTCGGGAGAATGTCTATCAGGTATTCACTCCCCAGGCGTTTGATTTCAGCATGCTTATCAACTGCTACCGGAAGGTAGAAAATACACAGAAGATTTTTACGGATGATGCATCGATTCTCGAGTTTCTTGGCATTCCGGTTTATACGGTTCAGATGTCCCCTTGGAACATCAAGATCACAACACCGGCTGATATTAGGATTGCTGAATTGATCATTTCGAAAGGAGAAAAAGAATGAACAGAGAAAGGCTGCTACGCTTTCTTGAATCCATGAATTTCACCATTAGAATTCCCATTTTCGGTATTGGTTGTGGTGTATTGGGTTTGAGTCTGACCAAAACTACCGTTAATATGGGTAAATATGCATCTACATTATTGAAGGCGTTGGAATATCGTGGGTATGACTCCACCGGTGCCGCCTTTCAGGATGATAAAAAGAAAATCACTCTCCTCAAGGATGTTGGAGCACCCAGCACGCTCGTTAAAACACTGGGAATCGAAAAGCAGGAAGGTAAGATATTCTGCGGACAGGTTCGCTGGGCAACCTTTGGAAATGTGACACAAACCAATGCACAACCGCATGAAGTGAAATGCAAGCGGCATATGTATGGTGCCCATAACGGCAATATCACTAATACCCGCGAACTCAAGGCATGGCTTGTCAGCGAGGGTCATACCGTTCTCTCGGATAATGATGGTGAAATGGTCGTTCATACGGTAGAGCATTACTTTGATATAGAATTGGATAAGGAAGGCAGGGAACAGCAAAAAAAGCATGATGTCCGTCGCCTATGTATGAGAAGAGCCATTATCCAAGCTTCGTCAAAACTTGTGGGTTCTTTTGCCGCAGTCGTCGTTGACCCGGAAACAGAAGTCAGTTATGCAATCAAATCAGGCAGCAGCCTGTATTTTGGAGTGGGGGAGCTGGAAGGTCAATCTTTTGGTCTTGCTTCCTCAGATCTGACAGCAATTCTTCGCTTCACCAAACTTCTTGTCAAACTCCGTGAAGGTGAATTTATCGAGTTTGTAGCCGATCAATACCAAGTATATGCACAAAAAGACCTACGTTTCAAGAAACTCAACCAGGAATACGAAGCATACACTGCCGGTGAAAAGATCGAATCCAAGCCGGTCCGTTCCAAATTACGTGCGGAAGACACAGAACTTCTACCTGAATTTCATTATTTCATGGAACAGGAGATCTATGCCCAACCCGAATCAACAGGCAAGTTGATCAAACTCTTCCAGGGTGGTTCGAACACAGGGAAACGAATGATCAAACTACTCCAGAATGAAGGCATCCTTGATAAACTTGAAACGTTAACCAGGACAATCATCGATACAGAAAGTTATGATATCCGCCTCAAAGCCTTCAATGACTTCATGGAATCCGAAACAGCCTCCGTGTTTCTCGAAAAGGTGGAAGATGAATATCACAGCATTTTTGCCGAACTGGTAAAAGAGAATTTCGAAAAGAAATACTTCTTCTCAAACGAAAAGAACACGTTCATTGACTTGGTGGGTGAAGAGTTCAACAAGAACAGGCTTCTCACCGCAAAGGCGCTGGATGCAATTTCAGAAGCAATGGATGTCAGCGAGTTCAACCTTGCGGTCGATCATTTCCTCGCTCTCATCAAAGATACCATCCTGCATAATCGCCTGACTTATACCATCGCCTGCGGAACATCCTTCCATGCGACCAAGGTTGCAGCCATTTTCTTCAATGAAATTGCCCGAATTGAGATCATTCCAATACTCCCGGGTGATTTCCGTGGTGAATATTCCAATACCATGAAGGATCACGACCTCATCATGGGCGTGTCCCAGAGCGGTGAAACCAAAGATCTTATCGATATCTTTGATGATATCGACCGTCTTGAATTGAATATCAATAAAGTCGTTTTAGTGAACAATATGAATTCAACTCTCGGCCAGGAAAAGAGTGATGTTGCCATCCCGATTCTCTGCGGACCGGAGATTGCAGTTCCCGCTACGAAGAGTTATATGAATCAGTTGGCACTCTTCTACTATCTTGCGGTCAGGTCATTGGAAACCAAGATCGAATGTCTTCAAATTCAGAAGGCAGATAAGAAACTGATCACTGAACTGCAGGAGGGTCTCGAAAAAAGATACAAATCCCTCTATGATATACCTTTATTATTGAAGGAAACCATTGAAACGACTGTCGCAGCCATCGAGCAGGTGGCGCATAAGGTCTATATGGAACCATCCATGCACATCCTTGCCACCAAGATCAGCGGTGTGGCAATGGAAGGAGCGCTGAAGATCAGGGAAACCGTGCTCAACCATGCAGAAGGCAGGGAAGCCTCGGAATTCAAGCATGGACCCAACACGATACTGGGTAAGAACACGGTCTTCGGTATGAAAAGCATCAAAGCCATGGTGAATAACTACAGTCGTCTCATATCGGTTATCGATCAGAGAGCTTTGGAACAGGGAATTCCCATGCAGGATTCCCGTGAAATCATCAAAGCCCTGGGCAGTTACATGTTCACCCGCATATTCCCATTCAACCTTTCCAAGGAAGCCACTGCACTATTCAAGGAAATCGTACAGGAAAACGATTTCTTTGAACCTTTATACAGAAACTATCCGCTTGTTTATGTTACCGGACCGGATGAAAGAGATATCAATCTCACGATTTCCCAGATCAATACACACAAGATACGTGGCGCTGATACCTTCATCATCGCCGAAGAGAATGAAAAACTTCGCAAGAATGCAAGTGCAACACCCGATGCCGGCGCTTATTACGGATGGGGTTACATTCCCCTGCCCAGTACGGGAGATTGCCTCATGACTGTATTCTCGTCCTCAGTAGTCCTTCAACTTCTTGCCTTGCGCATGAGCGTGAAGAAAATGAACTATCTCGATCGATTGGGTATCACGGATCATGGTGTTCACCCCGATGTTCCCAAGAATGTATCAAAATCGATTACAGTAGATTAGAGGTATTCTTATGTTACGTATCGGTTTCGGCTATGACGTGCATCGAATGGTTGCCGGTAGACCCCTGATTCTCGGTGGTGTTAAC
>DAONDQ010000176.1:0-4532 GCA_035402645.1 Candidatus Cloacimonadota bacterium
GAAATCATTAATGAAATTCCTTTCTTTGCTTACACTTATGGGAATACTCGGTGCCTGCGCCATTAGCCAGGAATATGTTCCGACAAATCATTATATCATGGATTATAATTCCAATACGGAAAAGCCTGCCTTGAAGCAGACAACCCCTTTACCTGCTTCCCTGATGATCAATGAGGCGGTGATTCCCTATACTTATAACCGGAACCAGATCGTGGTGAAATACTCATTGAATCGGGTCAGTTATCTTCCCAACGACCAATGGGCTGCGAAACTGTATGAGACGGTAACGAACCTCGTCCAGCAGAGAATCGAGAATTACAACATCTTCACACGTGTGGACCAGGACTTCGGCAGTGACCATCCGACCTATGAAATGGATATCATTGTAAAGAATATTGAGCGTGTGGATTATGGGAATCTTCCAAAGGCGCATGTGGCAGTAGATTTCAATTTGAGGAAAGGTGGAAACCAAAATATTATTTTCACACATCATGCAGATGAAGAAGAAGACCTTTGGGATGAAACACTCGATAGTTTTGTGATCGCAGTGAATGAGATGCTCATGAAGGAAACTGATGTATTCAGTGACATGATGGTTTCATATATAAAGTCAGGGAATCCGCTCCAGGACAATGTAATATCGCATAAAACCGTACCTGATTCCCTTGCCCAATACATGACGATGATCACCGGAGAGACGGAAGGCGAAGTATACCTTCCTTCCCTGACCGATCCTGATACAGAACCATTCTTTACCGTGTATGATGAAGACGATAATGTCATCGCTTCCGGTATGATGGGACAACCGATTTCAATTCCGAATGGAAATTACACCATACGGTACGGTTCTGATTCAAGAATGTCAAGAGACGTTACGATCAATGCCAATACCAGGCTGACGGTGGTACCTGACTGGGGTGCCATGATCGTGAATATCATCGATCAGAATCGTAATCCTGTAAAGATTCGATACGAAGTGTTCAATGATATCATCAATAACGTGGTCAGTTTCGGAAATGATTACAGCCGTATTGAGGAATTGGGAGAAAAACCCGTATCATGGCTCCTTCCTCCCGGACAGTATAAAGTCACCTTGAACGGACAATCCTATAATACATATACAGACTTCACCACTGTGAATATAGTGCCGAACCAGGTTTACCGTCTATCCATTGTAGTCGATGCAAACAACCATATGGTAGGTGCCGGAGTCATACGGGCGGAAGATGTTCTGGCTACGGCAAAGGGATTGAAATTCAGTAATTCCATCAATGGTATCCTGAATTTCACTTCCAATAACACCAATGAAAAGAAGCAGACCCAGAGTGTTGCCTTGAGCGGACAATTCGATAATCGTGCCACGTATGATGTCTATCCCCATCACTATACGACGAAAAGTCTGTATGAAATGGAATTGACGAAACTGCCCGGCAAGAAACTCAATGCCAATAGTTTTCAGGTTACAATCGATGAATATTCAATCAAGAATACCTACATTTATTACTTCATCAAGCCCCTGGGAATCTATACGAGAGCCGATGGTGCAAGTCACTTCTTCCCCGGTTATCTCAATTTCGATTCACCACGAAATGTACTGAAGGTGAATAAGTCAGGTGCATTGGTTGATTCACTCTATGGAACTGATAAGATCAGTATATCTCCATCCATCTTTCCTCTCAACCTGAGAGAGGGATTGGGTATTAATTACCGAATCGTGCAGAGCCTGAGAGCCAACATGAATCTGCGTGGAGGTCTCGGGTGGCAGCAGGAATTCAATAACGATGTATTTTCATATGATAAGCCCGTAACAGATTCATCACTTGGTTATGCTGTTTATTACGACCGTTATAAAGAACGTTCATCCACATATGCCAAAGGAATGGAATCTTCCCTGATATCCACTTTCGTCATCCCCTTCCTGAGTATGGGAATCACATCTACTGCTGATTTCCTATTCCCCTTCGAAAAAGGTAAATCCACGACCATGGATATCGAGAACATTGTGACCATTAGTCTCCTGCGAAACGTCTCCATGGACATTCGACTTGATTTTCACTATGATAAGACAAAACAGAATTACCTGATACAGGATTATCGAAGTTACCTGAGAGTATCCTGGTTCTATTGATAACATGGAAATACTGAATAATCGACTATTCCTGAAAGGAAAACTGGATTTCTATACCACTCCGGATTTATTCGATGATTGGAATAAACTGGATGGGAAGGAGAAAGTAACCGTGATTGACCTTTCAGGTGTCGAATCGATTGATAGCGCTGGCGTGGCATTCATTGATGAGATATACCAGGAATTGATCATCTCCGACAGGAATATCTATTTTTCCGATATTCCGGAGAGGATTCGGGAATCACTGCATACATTCTCTTCCAAATCCCTTTCCAAGGAAGAGCCTGCTCCAACTGCCGGATTTTTTGAACACCTGGGAGAACTTGCCTATAATGCCAAGGATTATATCTACGAACTTCTTTTTCTTTCATCAGAGATATTTTATTGGTCTTTCATCGGTTTGTTCAATCGAAAACAGCAAAGAAAAGGCTCTTTTATCCAACAATCCATCCAAATCGGAGTGGACGCCCTGGGAATCGTGACCTTGCTTTCACTGATCATCGGATTGATCATATCCCTTCAATCTGCTGCACAACTCAGGTTATTCGGTGCCAACATCTTTATTGCCGATCTGCTTTCAGTCTCCATGGTGCGAGAGATGGGACCGATGATGACAGCCATCATTGTTGCCGGAAGAAGCGGTTCTGCTATTGCAGCAGAAATTGCAACCATGCAGGTAACAGAAGAGATCGATGCCTTGAAGATCATGGGATTGAATCCCCTGAGATATATCGTCGTTCCTAAATTCCACGCTTTCACACTCTGCATGCCGATATTGGTGACCTTCGCCATTTTCATCGGCATGTTTGGGGGATTTGTGATTGCCGTAACCTATCTTGACCTGAATATCGTCACTTTCATCAGTCGTTCCATCAATATCCTCACCATCAAGGATGTGATTGTAAGCCTTTCAAAAAGTACATTCTTCTCATGGCTTATCGTCATTATCGGCAGTTTCTATGGTTTCAGGGTGAAGGGTGGAGCCGAAGGCGTAGGCAAGGCAACTACGGATTCAGTTGTTGCTTCCATCTTCGCCGTGATCGTATTTGATGCCATATTCAGCCTTCTCTACCTGGGTGACTGATATGGCAGCAAAAGAACCTATCATCAAAGTCAGGAATCTCGTTGCCCAGTACGGTGAGAAAGTGATCCTGGAAGATATCAGTGTTGATATTTATCCGGGAGAAGTAACGGTTATCCTGGGAGGAAGCGGATGCGGGAAGACAACCCTTTTACGCAATATCCTTCGCTTACAGGAACCGCATGCTGGACAAGTGGAGATATTTGGTAAAAGTGTCCTGGAATTGGATGAAACTGAATTCGATACCATTCTAAGACGAATTGGGATGCTCTTTCAAAATGGAGCTTTATTGAATTCCATCTCATTATATGACAATATCTCAATTCCTCTTGAATTGCATACTGAATTGGCGAAAGAATTGATTGATAGGATCATCAGAGTGAAACTCCATTTGGTGAATCTGGATCATGCGGCCAATCTTCTACCGGCTGAATTGTCAGGTGGAATGAAAAAAAGGGCAGCCCTAGCAAGAGCACTGGCATTGGATCCAGAGATATTATTCTGTGATGAGCCTTCAGCAGGGCTTGATCCCTTGACGAGTGAATCACTTGATGAATTGATCCTGAAGCTGAAAAAGCAGTTGAATATGACCATTGTAATCGTCACACATGAATTGGCATCGATCCATAGAGTCGCAGATCGGATCATCTTCCTGAGCGATGGAAAAATGCTCTTTGAAGGTACATTGGAAGATGGATTGGAATCAGGAATACCTGAAATTGACACCTTTTTCAAGGTAGGGAAGTTCTGATGAAATTTGCATTATCCCTTGTTATCTTTCTTATGCTGGGAATCAGTTTACATGCTGTCTCTCCCTTCAAGATCACCTTTATCCCGCAATGGCAGCCCCAGGCTCAATTTGCCGGGTATTATGTGGCAAAGGAGATGGGATATTATCAGAAATATGGTTTGGATGTGACGATTCTACCGGGAGGACCTGAAGAGCCTTCTGCAGAGATGCTGGAAAAGGAGAAGGTCGATATTGCCACCATGTTTCTTGCATCTGCCTTAACAGAAAGAGCGAAGGGTTTGGATATCATCAATATCGGGCAGGTCTCTCAGATGTCATCCCTGATATTCGTGGCAAAGAAAAGCAGTGGTATCCGCAGTCCTTCTGATATGAACGGGAAAAAGATCGGGATATGGCGTTCGGATTTCAGGGAGATCCCTCTTGCATTTCTGGATGAGTATCATATCAAAGCAACCATCGTACCCATTTCATGGTCCGTTGACCTATTCCTCGAAGATGGTATTGATGTCATGGCTGTTGAATGGTATAATGAATATCACCAGATTCTGAATTCTGGCTTTGATCCTAATGAA
>DAONDQ010000177.1:0-4473 GCA_035402645.1 Candidatus Cloacimonadota bacterium
ATAATAGAAAAATCCTCGTTTTCAAAAGTACTAAAGAGATAATCGAATGTTGTTATTCTTAAATATTTGTTACCATGACAGTCAATATTTACTTTTGTACTAATATTCGAATACATGGCTTCTAACAAATCTGAAAGTGCTTGGAAATTTTTTGATTTAAAGATTACTAAGGCATGATAAGGTGTATAGACTGAATGTGTATGATTAATCTGTGATTGCATATAGGAGGTAAGGGAAGAGTCGTCAATTGCAATATCTAATTCTACTCCCACTAACAACTCAATGCTAGGTGTCAACAATTGAAATGATTGGTAAGCAGGACAATTTATTATATTATGATCAGTTAATGATATTAGTTCAACATTTCTTTCGATTAGCTTCGAATGCAGGCTCTTAACACAGAATTGACCCTTGTAGTCATTGAGTTTGGTTTCGTTAGAAATATCTGTATGGATATGCAAATCGATTTTATGCCATTTGGAAAACATACTAATTCCCAATCATTCCTGTACTTGTTTTACAAGAGACTCTTCGAATCACATTGCTAAACGAGATCATACAGAAGTATCCTCTTGTATTTTTTCAAGATCAATAATGGTCTTGGAGTATTTCGTGCCTTTGAGTATCACAGTTTTATCCCATAATGGGCGAACAACATCGTCTATCTGTCCTTCTGGTACGCGAACCCTGTAAAGTACATTGTTGCAGTTAATCTGAATCTCAGGCTTATCTTTGCTTTTATCAGCTACTTGTAAGATACCACGTATAGTAACCTCTTCGCCGTTTTCTTTACCATCAAGTAGATTTATAGAACCGTTGGTCGGTTGATCTGTGGATACTTCGAGTTTTTCTTTTATCGTCTTTACAATTACCCTTTTTTCAGTCGAATCTGATGAATAAGTAAAGCCCACAGTTTTTATGCTGTCACCATCAGGAAGCAGATTATCGCAAATACCAACGAAATTATCATAATACTCTTGAGATCCAATTTTAACTTTCAGCTCCTCCATTTTATTATTCTCCAGTAATTCTATACAATCAAGAACTTCCTTGATAATTTCTTTTTTGGGGACAGCCTCAAAGAGAACAATCTGTTCTCCAGGAACAGCAATCTTGAATGTCACCGCGAAACTGGCGGCGCGTGGGACTGATATGTATGGAGTGAAACTTTCGATTATAGTTTTGGGAATTCTTTTACTAAATTCTCCTTCCTGGGTTTTTCTTTGAGCTGTTCGCTGTATAAGTTTTGAAATTGCTCCTGCACGGGGCAAATAATCTTCAAATCTTGCAAATCCATTTCCGACATCATTACCAGTTAACGACATCTGAAATTCTTCGTCAGAAAGGCGAGAACCTTTAACCTCCAAATGTCTACCTTGATTGATGTTCTCATATAAATCCCTAAGTTCTTCAGCAACCCATTCAGGTGGAAACCCTATAAGTCCTATACAAGCGAGTTTTTCAGCTTCTCCAAACAAACCTAAATCGTAAGCTAAGCTTGCAGCGCTTCTAAAAAGAATCGATCTTGAAGGTTCGACGTTATCACTTAATAAACAATTAGCAGCTTCTTTTTCTTTTTCAAAAGCTTGCAACTTGAGTTGTCTGGCAAACTCGATATTCTTTTCAAGAGTCGCAATATGAGATTTATCGAGAAGTCCCATCGCTTCATCATGTATTCTTTCAATTTCCTGCAACATGAGACACCTCCGCCTCTGGTGTAGAGAAAGCTGTTACAATAACAATAACCGGTAGATTCTTAAATTTTTGTGATGCTTGAGTGACTTTTTGATTCACTCTTGATTTCAAATCTGAAGAATTCTTTAAGTCTTTAATACCAGATACTTCCAACTTAGCCTGAGTATCCTGAAAAAGATCACACTCTTTGTCAGCTAACATGTAGTCAAATCCAGTTCCTTTATATGATCTTTTAATTACTTGGTATTCTGTAAATTCACTTACAATGATGAATGCAATAGCTTCTGCACCCCATTCAGTAGTCTCTTGTGAATCTGCGAAACTATAAAAATCACATTCAGCCAATTCTAGCCAATTCAAACCGATAACATTCACTATGCTACCATTGACTTTTAGTTCAACTCCAGTTTGCTTACCAACATTTTGAAGACAGACTGCTGCTGCTTTACCTTTGCATAGAATGATTTCAGGGCTTAATTTTGGCACATGCCTAGGATCAGTTAAATGTACTTGTTTAATTTCCATAACATATCCTCTCTCAGACCTTCAAATATTTATCCAAGCCTAACTTATTGTTTTTCTCTTGAATGCATCAAAGTAGGTTCGTTCATGATGATGTCAACATTGTAATGATCATAAACCCCATACTTAAAGCAGGTTACTTCCCGAAATATCCCAGAATCTATTGAAGAAGGCTTTAAACCTCTCCAGAACAGATTCCCTCTTTTTTGTGCGTTCTCCAGTTTTTGAAAATCTTGAAACAGGAGGTAAAACTTTTGTTATGGCGGTGCCGGTTTCTTGCACGTATCCGTCTCTGAACGCATTGGTTATGAATCTATACGCTTCTTCTTTGTTTAGATTCTCATCATTGATGATTTTGTCCAATTCTTCTGATCTTCTTTCATCTACGAAGCTATGCCAATCCTGATCCACGTTCGTAGTTGGATTCAAGCTTGCCATGAATCTCTCGATCAGGTCTTTTTTATTGCGTAGTTCCACGCTTGAATCAACAGCCTTATTTATACTGATGATGATCTCTTTGTCTTTTTGGTGTCCTGCATGGTATTTTTTGATCAGTTCCAAAATGTAATCTATGTTAATCTCTACTTGCTTAATTAGTTCCATTTCAAACACGATATCGTCATTCACGTTCTCTGAATCGCCTTTGTTTTTACCTCGGATTTCATTATAGAGATCGATATACATGCTATGATAGTCCTGAACGTCCCTTTCCGTAAGGATTTCCAGTCCGATAAACTCATCAAACGTAGAGATGATGTTTCGAACTTTAAGGATCGTACCATACAGCTTGATGAAGTCTTTTTGATTCTGCTCGCCGATAATCCTTTCTCCAACGGGATACTTGTCTTGTAGTTCACCAACTAATTCCACATATCCAGGTATTTTCTTATCTCCGGATTGATATCCATTGTAGTATTCCTCAAAAGTCTTGAGGAGGACAACTCCGCATGCTTCTTTATCTCCAAATAGAGCAATGCTCTCATTGGTTGCTTTCTCTAAGTTTCGGAAACATACAATATTGCCGAAGGTCTTGATGGTGTTGAGAATGCGGTTTGTGCGGGAAAAAGCCTGTAAGAGTCCATGCAAGCGGAGGTTTTTATCCACCCAGAGTGTATTCAGGGTAGTGGCATCAAAACCAGTCAGGAACATATTAACGACTATTAGCAGGTCGACCTCACGGTCCTTTACTCTTTGAGAGACATCTTTATAGTAGTTTTGAAACTTGTCACTTGAAGTGTCAAAATTCGTTTTGAATAGCTTGTTATAATCCCTGATTGCTGCTTCCAGAAAATCCCTAGAGCTTTGATCTAATCTGCTGGTATCTTCTAAGTTTTCATCCTCGATAATCCCGTCTATCTCTACCTCGTCCTCATTTACCCCAAAGCTGTAAATGGTAGCCACTTTCAATCTTTTATCACTCGGCAAAACTGACATCTGTCTTTGAAATTCGGAGTAGTACTTTTTCGACATTTCAATCGATGCAGTGGCAAAGATAGTATTAAAGCCTGCCAAACGTCTGTCCTTGAGTTGATAATAGCTATTCCGTTTGGTCTTTTGATCAAAGTGTTCGAGAATATACTTCACGATGTTCGAGATACGCTCGGGTGCTGTCAAAGCCCTTTCCCTGTCTATATCCCACACCTTGGTGTCTGCAATATCTTCCTGCTCTTTCATGGTGCTGATATAATCAATTCTGAAAGGAAGCACATTTTTATCCATAATGGCATCCACAATGGTATAGGTATGCAGCTTGGTGCCAAAAGCCTGTTCCGTAGTTCGTAAATCAGCTTTACAGTTGCTGCTGGAATTAACGGCAAAGATTGGAGTGCCGGTGAAACCGAAGAGGTGATATTTCTTAAAGCTCTTTGTTATAGCAGTGTGCATATCGCCAAACTGGGAGCGGTGACATTCATCAAAGATGATTACGACACGAAGCTGGTATGCCGGATGCTGCTTTTCTTTTTTTATGAGCACTGCCAGTTTTTGGATGGTGGTTATGATAATTCGAGCTTTGGGATTTTCAAGCTGCTTCTTTAGTACAGCGGTGCTGGAGTTGCTGTTTGCTGCTCCTTTTTCAAATTTATCATACTCTTTCATGGTCTGATAATCGAGGTCTTTTCTATCAACCACAAACAACACTTTATCAATATATGGCAGTTTGCTTACCATTTGAGCTGTCTTAAAAGAAGTAAGAGTCTTACCGCTTCCGGTCGTATGCCAAATGTAGCCACCGCCTTCTATATTACCGTAAGTCTT
>DAONDQ010000178.1:0-4468 GCA_035402645.1 Candidatus Cloacimonadota bacterium
TCCAGCATCGGGATATATTCCGCATCCAGATCCGTGCGATTCTTCGTGCAGCAGTATATGGCAACATCAAGATCATGTTTCCCATGGTCATTGGTGCTGAGGATATGCACGAAGGCAGACAATTCGTGATGGAATGTGCTGCTGAACTGGAGAAGGAAGGAAAGGACTTTGCACGGAATATTAAGATCGGAGCCATGATAGAAATCCCTTCCGCAGCGCTCTGTGCAGATACACTCGCCGATGAATGTGATTTCTTCAGTATCGGGACTAATGATCTTGTCCAATACACATTGGCAGTGGATCGGAACAACGACCGGGTGGCTGGTTACTACCAGGTTTATCATCCATCTGTCCTGTCTTTGATTCGGATGACTGTGGAAAAGGCACATGCAAAGGGATTGAAAGTCTCAGTTTGCGGTGAGATGGCTTCCGAAAAACCATATATAAACCTGCTGCTTGCACTCGGAGTGGATGAACTAAGCTGCAATTCCAAACAATTATTATCTGTTAAGGACTGCATACTCCACTTTGATGAAGAAACCAGGCAGAAATATTCCTCTATTACAAGTTCTTCCACGATACAGGAGATTAAGTCAATTTTGAATATAGTCTGAAGAAGGAGCGATTATGCCCATTCAATTCGATTATCAGAATTTACTCCATACCCAAAAGATACGCAGTGGTATCCCAAAAGAAATAATTGAACAGTCTGAACAACAGATCAAGGTTGCCCATCAAACCATTTTAGATGAAAGAAAACATGGCAAACTGGGATTCTATGAACTCCCCGATCAGGACGTGTCGCATATCACTTCCTATATCGATAAAATCAAAGGTAAGTTCAATACAATCGTGGTCCTTGGCATTGGTGGTTCAGCACTCGGTAATAAGGCGATCTATTCAGCGTTGAAAGTCGAAAAGCAGCTGAAGAACAAAGTCTTAGTGGCTGACAATGTCGATCCTCTCATGCTGAAGGAGATTCTCGACCAGGTTGACTTAAAGAAAACTCTTTTCAATTGCATTACCAAATCCGGAACAACTGCCGAAACAATGTCCGTTTTCCTTATTCTCATGCAGATATTGAAGGATAAGTTCCCGGACGATTATAAAGAACATATCGTGATCACAACCGATAAAGATAAGGGATTCCTGCGTGAAATCGTAAGGAAGGAAGGATACCAGGACTTTGAAGTACCAGGTAATGTTGGCGGTCGCTTTTCCGTCCTTTCGGATGTGGGACTGCTTTCCTGTGCCTTTGCCGGTATCGATATCAACGCTTTGCTTGCTGGAGCAACCGCAATGCGCTCCCGTTGTGAACAGCGGAATATCTGGAATAATCCTGCATATCTGAATGGACTTCTTCACTATCATTTCATGCGGAATGGGAAGAATATTTCCGTCATGATGCCTTATTCCAATTCTCTGTATGATATGGCTGACTGGTATCGTCAACTCTGGGCGGAAAGCTTGGGAAAGAAGCACGATATTCACGGAAGGGAGATATTTGTGGGCCAGACTCCTGTGAAAGCTCTCGGTACCACGGACCAGCATTCCCAGGTTCAACTCTATGTGGAAGGTCCGAATGACAAGGTGTTCACCTTCCTGACCGTCGATGAATTTGCATTCGATTATATCATTCCTGATCTTTATCCAGAGCGGGATGAAGTCCATTATCTCGGGGGACAGAAATTAAGTAAGCTGCTCAATACCGAACGCCTGGCTACTGAAATCGCCCTGACCGATGCAGCCCGTCCCAATGCCAATATCACATTTGATAAGCTGGATGAGCATAGTATTGGGGAGTTTATCTTCATGTATGAAGTGCAGACTGTATTTACCGGGAAACTACTCCAAATTGACCCTCTGGACCAGCCGGGTGTGGAAGCAGGTAAGATAGCCACTTATGCCATGATGGGGAAACCCGGATTTGACAAGGAAAGAGAAGTAATTCAAGAATACCTGAATAGTAAGTTAAAAATTAAAAAGCTAAAAGTTAAAAATTAAAAGTAGGGGCGCAATGCGTTGCGCCCACATTCTTTCCCTTCCCTTTGGACGCTGTGCTGAGCTTGACGAAGTATAAAGGGAAGTTGGCACCTCCCCCCTTGGGAAGGGGGGTAGGGGGGTCTTGTACCGGATGAGTTTGACGTAGGGGGTCCGCGTAAGCAGACCCTGTAAGGAGCTGTGGCATAAGATTCCAATCTTATGATCCAAAGTTCAGGATGACATCTGTAGGGGTTTGCGGCAGTAAACCCGCAATATTCCCTCCCATTTGTAAAGGGAGGGTGGCATGAAATGCCGGACGAGTTTGAAGATGTGGCTCAATGCGATATTGCATTCTAATGAACTAAAATAATCTGTTAATAAAGAAGGTAAACATGGCGAATTTAACCGACACCCAAATCAAGGAAATTGAACAGCGTACTTCTAATTTCCAGGGACTGGATACAGAAGATATGTATCATAAGATCATTCATCTGCCTGAACAGGTCAAGCAGGCTTATGAAAATGCGAATGTACACCTGCCGAAGAGCTTTGTGCAATTGAACATGATCAACCAGGTCGTGATTTGCGGTATGGGCGGTTCCGCCATTTCCGGTGACCTTGCCCAAGCTGCATTCGGACGCTCGATACCCATCTTTGTCTGCAAGGATTACAAACTTCCTGCAATAACCGCACGCACGCTCGTCGTCCTGCTCAGTTATTCCGGTAATACGGAGGAAACCATTTCCTGCTGCAAAGAAGCAATGGGCATTACACCTTATGTTGGTGCAGTCACATCCGGTGGTGAACTGAAAAAGCTGGTGGATGGCAAGTTTCTCTGGATCGAGTTGGTTGGAGGGAATCCCCCTCGCTCTGCAATTGCCTCCCTGTTCTTTTCGCTGCTTCGTGTTCTTGAAGAATTCCAGGTTATTCCTTCGCAGCAAGGATTTGTGAGTCAGGCGGTTGCCATGCTCATGCTGAAAGCAGGCGCACTTTCTTCTGCCAATCCTTTTGAAAGCAATCTGGCGAAAAGTTCCGCTCTTGCGATTCAAGGAAAAATACCCCTGGTTTATTCAGCCATCCCCGAGTTTGCATCTGTTGCATATCGCTGGAAATGCCAGATCAATGAGAACGCCAAATACCCTGCATTCTTCCACACTCTCCCCGAAATGAATCATAACGAGATTGAAGGATGGGAAATCAAGGGAATGAACGAAACATTCATGCCCATTTTCCTTGCCCCCATGAAACTAACCGATCGATATGCCAGGAGAATTCAGGCTTTCAAGACCCTGCTCACAGAACGTAAGCAAGAATGGCTGGAATTCTATGCGGAAGGCGAGAACTTCATCGTCCAGGCATTTTCCCTTATCTATCTCGGGGATATGATCAGCTTCTATCTTGGCATTCTCCAAGATGTGAATCCAACGACGATCAATTTCATCAACTATTTGAAGAAGGAGTTGGAGCGGTAGGTTATTAACTTGCTTTTTAAAGCAATTTGATTATATTATCTGCCGAATGAGAGACTTGCTTCCCCAACGTGGTTGAGGGAACGGTCACCCAAATCTTTTAGAGCTGTAGAAAGCCTTTAAGTTAAGAGAGAGGTTAATCCTCTCTCTTTTATTATGCATTATCTACTATCCATGCAACGCACAGGGTGCGTTGAGCCACCTCACAGGGTGAGGCGTTCCGTTATGTCATCCTTGCAAAATTCCCCAAATCTGCCATCGTACTTCGCACTTCGAACTTCACATGATCCATTAATTTCTCCCTTATGGTAAGGGAGATGTCACAAAGTGACAGAGAGTTAAGAATGAAGATTTCCTTCCCTTTGGATAAAGGGAAGGTGGCACGGAGTGACGGATGAGTTTGATGTAGGGGTTTGCGGCAGTAAACCCACGTGGCGAAAGATTCTAATCTTTCGTGATTTCTTCCTTAACTCACCCCCAGCCCCTCTCTTGGAAAAAGAGGGTAGCTAAATGTGAATTTCTCACATATAGTAAGGGAACGTTATGATGAGTTTGACTTAACTTACCCCCCTAACCGAGGGGGGATAAAGGGGGGTTGTGTATCGGAGAAAGAAGTAAGATAACAATCCGTGGGTAGGAAAACCCACTCCATTAACAGGTCGGGTGACCTATGGTACAACATGCTCGCAACGCACAGGGTGCGTTGAGCTACTTCACGGGGTGAGGCGTTCCGTTATGTCATCCTCGCGCAGGCGGGGATCCAAGACTCTAGTAGAGGTGAATGCAAATTCACCTCGCACGCCGATAAGAAATCGGCGCTCCTAAATTTAAATTCTTAACTTTTAACTTTTAACAGTGCGAAGCACTCAGGTCAGGTGACCTATGGTACGATTCTACCCCTACAATAAAGGCGCTACCGAAGTTTAGCCATGAACATACCCATCGAAATCCAAACCAAAACCAATCCAATTCCTATCCCTTTCCAATCCCGAGAGATTGGAAAGAGATTGGTATGG
>DAONDQ010000179.1:0-4373 GCA_035402645.1 Candidatus Cloacimonadota bacterium
ATAACGCTAAGTACGATCAGAAGTATTTGTTGTGTTCCCATTTTTTCTCTCCTTATTTAGGTATTATTTATTACTGAAGTATTTGTGTTGCCATTGGATTTGCATCTGTTGCTGTTACTGTCATTTTAGCGGATACTAAGTCTCCAGCCTTTGTTTTTTCAGTACCAACACCAGTGACTGTAATAACACTTGCACTTGTCCAACCTAATGTAAAAGTCCCTGTATCATCAGTTAAAGTACCTGCCGGAAGAAATCCCATTGCGATACCGACACCTGCTTTTGCAGCGGTCAGATCAGCACCGAATCCCGGGGTTCCATTTCCACCACCACCTAATGTGGATGGTGTCTTGTAATATTGGATCGCTGCAGCACCAAAGTTCTGCAATTCAGCTACGATAGCCTGTCTGTTGGAATTGGTTGCCTGTGTGGCAAACATCGATATACCGACTGCAACTGCCACACCAACGATTATAACACTCAGCACAATCAGTAAAATTTGTTGAGTTCCCATTGTTTTCTCCTTTTGGTTAGTCCTTGCATATTCATCAAAAATGGAGTACGAAGATCATTTTTACTATTCACTTTTTTTCATTCACGCTATGGACGAACAAGAGCATATAAACGCAAGGAGTGTACCAGTTGGAGAAAATGGGGAAAAAAAATGAAATTGAAAGGTTGTGACGCGTTCTAAGTTGTTATTTAACTAAGTATTACAAATCAAATATATTTTCGTTCCACGTTGTTTTGGCTTTGCTTTTCTTGATTCCAATTTCCCATTTTTGTCGTTTAAATATTACAAACCGGCATATGGGTCATACTATTATGACAAGAAAACGATACCCTTTCCAAAGCTATTTGCTTATAGGATGAAAGAGCTTTTGTTACCTATGATCTATATTCTGCTGGATCAAGCAGATAGTGTGAGAATTTCAAATACAGATTCTGCCGGGGAATCTTCGATTGGTCGGCTGCCATTGAGATATTTCCACGACAGTTCTTTAGAAGTTCAATCAGATATTCCTTTTCAAATGACTGTTTCGCTTCCGGATATGGCAGTTGTGTCAGCCGATCAAGAGACATAGCCTGCTCTTCGGCAAAGATATATTCAGGTAAATCTTCAGGAACCAGTGCTGAATGCTCAGCCAAAATGACAGCATGTTCCAGTGCGTTCCTTAGTTCTCGGATATTACCTTCCCATTTGCGTGAATCGAGTATGGAAAGCACAGGCTTTGAGATTGTAAGCTGCTTGGTGTATTTTTGACTGAATTCCTTCACGAATTCATGTGATAAGAGTTTGATATCTTCACGTCTTTCACGTAAGGGTGGAATATGAATATTGATAATATTCAATCTATAATACAGATCTTCCCTGAAATTGCCGTTCTGGACTTCCTGCTTGATATCCTTATTCGTTGCAGTGATCACTCTAACATCCACATGATAATCCCGATCACCACCAACTTGTCTGATAGCGCCTTTTTCAAGGACTTTTAAAAGTTTCACTTGAAAAGCCAGTGAAGTTTCAGTGATTTCATCCAGGAACAATGTGCCCCCATTCGCTTCCATGAAATAACCCATTTTATCCCTTATAGCATCCGTAAAAGCACCCTTTTTATGTCCGAAGAGCAAGCTCTCCAATAATGTCTCAGACAAACTGCCACAGTTTACAGCTACAAATTCCTTTTCTTTTCTTTTACTGTTCTTATGCAGCAGTTCTGCAAAAAGACCCTTACCTACACCTGTTTCACCTGTGATAAGGACCGTTGTATCCAGGGGAGCAATTTTTTGCACTTTGTTGATGATCGATTGAATGGAAACACTGGTGCCTATTACCTTCTGCCCATCCAGGTTTTCCTGTAGCAACTTATTCAAACGATCGTTTTCCTCAACAAGCCACTGGGTCTTTAGAATCTTCTGTACCATCAAATTGATCAGTTCCAAGTTGCGAACAGGTTTCACAAGAAAATCTTCTGCCCCCAGTTTCATTGCCTCTACTGCTGTTTCGATCGTAGCCTGTCCTGAAATGACGATCACAGATACAAAAGGCCATTGCGTCTTGATTTTCTGAATCAACTCAAGCCCATTTTCTCCCGGAAGAACCAGATCGGTTAGAGCAATATGAAATCTTTTCTGCTCGAGTTTCCGCAAGGCATCCACAACTGTCAGAGACGTTTCCACCTCATATTCCTGGTATAGTTGCATACTGAACAGTTCAAGAGCATTGGGGTCATCATCAACAATGAGTATCCTGGGACGTATCTTTGTGTTATGTTGTAATGCTGCTTGTTCCTGACTCTTTTTCATGACATAACCTCCAGCGGTAGATCGATTGATACAGTCGTTCCGACCTTATCTTCAGATTGTATGTTTATTTTTCCTTTCAAATCATAAATTGTCTGGCGTGCAAAGCTTAACCCTAAACCGAGATGGCTTGTATTCTGAACATCTTTAGTTGTATAACCAAATTCATAAATAAAGGGCAGATTACCGGACACGATTCCGCATCCGGTATCCTTTATCGTAATATTGAAATATGTCTCCATCTTTTGAGTTGATATATACAGGATTCTGTTTTCCGTTTCCTGCATTGATTCTATTGCATTCCAGAGGATAGCATCGATAATGAAGCATAGATCACTATATAACATGTTGATAGGTGGAATATCGGTGGCGAAATTTTCTTCCACGCGAACATTATGCTTGAAGAAGAGATTGTTCCTGCAGATTTCCAGTTCATTTTGAATCAATTGGTTGATATCGACCATAACAGGAAAGAGTGTCCTGCTTTTCTCGATATTATCCAAAATACTCCGTAGAAAGGAATCAATTTGAAATCCTGATTCCATGATCTTCTGCAATGCTTTGCTATCAGGGCTTTCCCTCAATAGTATCTGAACGTACCCAATGATGGTGTTGAGCGGTGTGTTGATATTATGGATCAAACCTTCCAGGCTACGTTCCAGATTCGTGATCTGCTGCTTTTTAATCAGTTGAAATTGGTAATGACTGTTCCAGAATTCATCATGCTGGGAAGATTGATCTTCCAATATCATCCCGTACAGGTTAATCTTATCTTCCTCTTGCAGGGTCCGAAGTTTTAGAAGATACGATTTCCCGTTTCCCGGATTTGTATACGAAATACTTCTATCCCGAACAGCATGATCAACTTCAATTAGACGATCCAATCCGAGCAAAGACATGACATCAATATCTTGAATATCCTGATCTTCAGGAAGATTCATGATGGATGTGAAAGTATGATTCCACTGTTGAAGTTTCCGGTCCTGGTCTGCAATGAATAAACCAATACCAAATTCCTGATTCCAATCAATCGAATTCCAAATTTTATTATCCGTGAAATTCCTCACGCCTTCAGGCATTACCACCTCATTCATCTCAATTATTGCAGGGAATATGATTGATTTTAATATACTCGCTTAAACCGATTCGGAATATACGCATTGCCTTCCTTAGGTCTTCCTTGTTCAAGATATAGGCAATGCGAAGTTCATTCTTCCCGATTTCAGGAGTGGAATAGAAGCCTTCAGCCGGTGCAGTCATCACTGTTTCATTATCTACCCTGAAATTCTTCAGCATCCAGATAATAAAATCTTCAGCATCTGGTATCGGTAATTTTGCAATGATATAGAAAGCACCTTTGGGCTTTACGCATACAATCCCTGGTATGAGTTGCAACTCATCATAGACCAGATTTCTTCTCGATTTGTATTCATCATTGATTGCCTTGAAATATTCGTCTCCAAGTACGATGCAAGCTGTTGCTGCCAATTGATCCAATGTTGGAGGGCAGAGTCTCGCCTGGGCAAATTTCAAGGTAGCTGCCATGAGTGCTTTGTTCCGGGATATGATGCAGCCTATTCTCGCTCCGCAAGCACTGAAGCGTTTCGATATGCTATCAACCATGATTGCATTATCTTCCATGCCGGGAATCGATAAAATACTTGTGTGTTCTGCACCATCATACACAAATTCCCTGTATACTTCATCAGATATCACATAAAGACCATGTTTCTTCGCGATTCCGGCAACCTTTTCCATTTCTTCTCTCGTATATACCGTTCCGGTGGGATTTCCCGGATTGCAGAGCATGATAGCCCTGGTCCTTGAATTGATCAATGCCTCGAAATTTTCTTTGGAAGGAAGCGCAAAACCTGTCTCCGCGTACGTTGTCAGTGGGACAAGTTTAGCATCTGTCATGGATGAAAAACCATTATAGTTTGTATAGAAAGGTTCAGGAATGATCACTTCATCACCGGGATTACAGGCAACGAGCAATGCAAATACAATCGCTTCTGAACCGGCAGTTGTAACTATAATATCTTCAATGGAAATTGCGATATTATTCTTCTGAT
>DAONDQ010000180.1:0-4350 GCA_035402645.1 Candidatus Cloacimonadota bacterium
GCCTTCAATATATATACCGGGACAAAAGTGGCGATTTTGAGGACAAAGAAAAAAAATAATTGAAAAAAGATGAAAAAAATAAAAAAGAGACGCCTTTTCAAGCGTCTCTTAGATATAGCTTATTACTCAATTTTACTTTAGCATCAACATCTTCTTTGTGATTGTCTTACCATTGGCTTCTATGCGATAGAAATAAACACCGGATGCAACACTGTGTCCAGCATTATTCTTTCCTTCCCATACCACTTTGTATTTACCGGGGTCAACTATCTGATTTACAAGTTCTTTAACGAGTTGTCCACGGATATTGTAAATTCTCAATTTCACCTTTGTAGTCTTGGGTACACTATATTCGATGGTTGTCGAAGGATTGAAGGGGTTGGGATAGCAATTACTTATCAGCATACAAGGTACTACAACACTACTTAAATTGCCTGTTTCAGTATCGTATAATTTCTGTAATTGATCCCAATGTTTCATATGATGCTCATTGAATGACTGCTGAGTAGGATAATGGAATTGTTCATACTGCGTTGTTAAGGGTCTCTTTGATTGATCCAAATCTCGCTGGTAATAAACGATCTCAAGATCCATAACAGCATTTAAGGAGTCAATTTCTGATATTGGATCATGGATTCTTTTTGAGATAATATTAGCTGCGCATTGATAATCTTTCTTTTCCAAACAAGTAAATGCTTGATAGGTATTCATCAACCATATCAACTCGGCATTTGATGTGGAGTCAGTATTGCTTATCTCGGTTGCATAATATGACAACAGCTCATTATAATCAAAAATGTATCCTTTTGCTAAACTAAACAACTTGGGAATACATAATTCCCAATAATCCTTTTCCTCTAAAACTCTTTCATGTAAAATCTGTTCATAAAGCAAATAAGCTGAATCAAATGCTTCCAACTTTTCATATTCAACAGCTTGATCAAAGCGGTTTAAAACAGGTGTTTGACTGGGAATATTACATGAATCATCATATGATTCACAAATGAAGAGTGATGTGTAATCAGGTTGATCTAGTTCAGGAAACCTCTGAAATTGACCATCATTGGGAATAACACCCCAAAAGTTTCCTGTTACATCAATTTTGCTGGAAGCAGCTAAATCATATTGAAGAGAATTAAAGCGAAAATCGGTCCCATTTGCTATACCATGATAGAAATCATTGTGCCCATTCCTTAAGGTCAAATCAGCAGTATACTTTTCAGAACCATCTGTAGCAATAAAATTATCCTTGAAGTATATGTTGGAAAGCACTGATTTATAGAAATTGAATGCATCATCGTTCATCAATATCAATGACTTAGCTCCAATAGCAGTACCAAAGGTAGTATTTTCAAAATGATTATTTAACAATCTCACTTGAGATTCTCGACTTTGTATTCCGTAACGAATATTATCAAATCTACATCCCAGAATATGTCTTTCCTTTTCAGACTGCACCATATCCAATAGAATACCTGTAAAATCATATTGATTTGAAGCAGAACCGAATAAGCAATTTTGAATTAAGGGAACATTACATTGAGCCACAATCCCATATGCAGAAAGAGTGGGACTATGAGTCATTGTGAATGAACAATCTCTAATCACACGTAAGCCTGTTTTCCCTTGAATTTCAATTCCTGTTCCACAATCGTAGAAATTGCATAATGAGATTGAATCCATTTTAACTGCATATAGAGGATATTGAATAGCAGTCTCCAAGGCAGAAAAATTAGTATTTCGGACATAAAAAGGTTGGTATTCACTTTGCATTAATATACCTATTGTTCCTGATGAGCATCCCGGCATAGAACTAATAGAATTTAATGCATTATTGTGACCATCAATACAAATCAAATTCGTGTCATTATCGTTTGTGACCTCAATACCGATGCCATTTGCAGGAATATAAATATTTGATTTAGTCATAGTAAAACCAGATTCACATAGATTAAAGGTACAATTTGCATTTTTGAAAGTGCTGTTAGCGACTAAAATACAACTTCGATTGGATTCGATCCCATTCCAAATCATCCCATTATGTCCTTGCAAAATCGAGTTTGTTATATGGGCGATACATGCATTTTCATCTAATGAAATTATACTTCCTGTCTCCATCTCACAATCAGCATTATTGATTATGATAGTACTATGATCTTCTACTATGATACGACTCATGATTCCGGCATTCAAAGTTGAGTTTATATGTAGAGTTGATCCACCCCTAACATAAAGACAACAATCTTCAAGAAGATTTAATTGATAATTATTCAAGTCTACACTTGAATAATTATCTATGATGACAGTTAATTGTGCATACACATCTCTTATAGCTGTAAAATTTGTTCTAATCGTATCTGGTAGTACTGAGACAATTTGTAGTAACGATGCTTCTCCTGATGGAATTGTAATATCAGCAATCCCATTGACAAACTTATACAATTCATGATCGCGTGGGTCGTATAGTCCCGCATTATTACCATATTGTATGGAAATATCACAATGCGGAACAGTCATAAAACGGATCGTCTGTGGAAGTGCCTCACGATATGCTATACTATATTCTTGTGGCATGATTGTATTTGAATCATAACCTGGCTGTAAAAACTCAGATCGTCGATTGACAAGCATGTAATAATTTTCTCCACCTTTTTCAAAAAAACCACATTGTATATATCCATGATAAGGTTCAGTTTGTGGTGGTATTGATTGTGGTTGTGTTGGTGACATTTGTAATGTCGTATAATGGTATATTCCATTATTAAAATCATCTTCAACATCAGTTTTTACACATTTTGAACCATACCAATGGGCATTTTGAAGTATTTTTCCATAATCTGCTATTTTTTCATTTGCTGCTTTAATTGCGCGGTAGTTATCATTTTCTGGATTAGAAGATAATGGATCACCGTTTGAATCAACATCAATTAAACCGTATTGGGAATTTGGTATTGAACTGATGCTATAATTGTAAATTCCCTGCACACCATAACATAACGGCAAATACTGAAGACATTTCTGAAGGTTCTTGGGTGGAAGGATCATTGACCAATGACCATTAGCCGGATCAATAAATCCATAACTTTGGACAACTGGAATAAGCGGTAAATGACATAGTGAAGTATCCTTTTTGCAATGTTCATATACAGCAAGACACCTATCAATATTATCTTGAACGAAAGTACCATTAGTACTAGAAACTGAATTCCATTGAGTATCTACCTTGAGAGGATATTCGTCTGGCATCAAAATAGAAGCATGCATTAGTTTATTATAAAGACCTACAGAAGTGAAAGGGTTACCATTGGGTTTATTAATAAGACCATCACCAGGATTCTCCGTACCCCAACTGCATGTGGCTGTAACTAATGGAAATCTTGGAATATCCTGATATATGGGTTGGGATAACCATTCGTGAACAAGTTTAAAGGAATCGAAATTTCCAGGAAATGGTTCGTCCATTCCATAAAAGTATTTCGTGTTTGTGTTTGTATACAGGTCTTTCGTATCATTCAGGCGTGAAAAAAGCCGTTCTTTTAATTGATCCCCATCATTCCGTATCAATCTATGTAATGTATCTTCAAAGATAAAATAATCAATGGATACCTCTCTCTCCTGGCTCCACTCAATCACCGGCATCAAATAAGGAATTGCCCAGTATGTTGGATATGCTACCAAACTGGCAAGATCGTTTGTTATTAGAGAATCCAGCTCTATAGAATAAGTAAATAAACGAAAGTGACCATCTGGATATTCGTTATCTGGACTACCCTGATTAAAATCACAGACTCTGAGAGTCTTTTCATAATGGTATCCAGGTGTAGGTTCCGCCCTTAAAACAGGAGTGAAATCATGATCACTCCAACAATTTCCATTTTTATCCCATCCTTTACCCTTTAATTCAATCCTTAGTAATTGATCCGTACTTGCACTTTCTGTCCAATTCAATGCAATTGTGATATAGAGACGATTATTTGCCAAATACCAAGTATCAGTGGGATAAGACAAACTCTGATTTGTATTTCTGAAATGCGGGAATTTGAATAACGACTCTAATGTTCCGTCACCAGAATTATTTGTCCATCGAGTTTTCGCATCTCCTAAGACAACTTTCCAATTATTATCATGGTTCTGTTCTGGTGTGCATTGCCAGGCATAACGATTAGAAAGGTTTCCATTGGGAATTGTGGGTCTATTACCCTTATCCCGCATAAATCTATAAAAGAATCTGTCATCGTCCTTATCACCAGTATTAACATCTTCATCTGCGTTTACGAATTCTGCTTCGAATTTGAGATAATTCGAACTGGTTAATCCCCATAATCCTATACCCGATATGGCATTGGTTCC
>DAONDQ010000181.1:0-4285 GCA_035402645.1 Candidatus Cloacimonadota bacterium
AATCTAACGTAAAATCCCGAAGGCGATTTGAACTCCAAAATGCCTTATGTCATGGTATTGATAAATACATAGGCATTTTGAAGTCCAACGTAGTAAGTCCCGATGTAGTACATTAAATGTCATTAGAAATAGATACAAACGACTGTTAATCCACACTCAAATGTCACTTAACCATCTCTTAGGTTTTAAGGGTTGGTTAAGGGAATCTTAAGAGAGGCTTGGGAGAGGCTTAGGGGTTGCTCTTAGGGTGAATATAAAAAAACCGCAATCATCAGATTGCGGTTTTCAAAGTTCAACACGCTTGCGATTTATTCTTCTTCGTCGTCCTGTGTGAACATACCTTCGAATTTCTCGCCGATCTCATGCATGAGATTTTCATCTTCGATATCGATGAGTTCCATGCCTTCGCCTTTATCGACATATTCATAGACCATGAAATTACGGGGAAGAAGCGCGATATACTTCTTTGTCTTATGCTCAAGAGTTCCCAGTATATCGAATTCCATTTCCGAACCGTCTTCATTTGTCATGACGATCGTTTGCATATCATCCACACCGTGGTCGTGTCCGCAATCGCATTCATGTTTATGTTTCTTTTCAGCCATTATAACCTCCTATAAAATATGATTTTAGAAACTTGCGACACGCTAATTTCCACCTCTTTTATGGCAAGGTTTATTTTATATGATTGAATTAGAGTAATGAAATCCACAGGTCTGAAAACCCATTCCATGAACAGCCCTGAAAACATGTGGTACGATCTCTGCCCCCCTAGCCTCTAGTCTCTAGCATCTAGCCCCTAATCCCCTCCCTTCCTCTGCCAAATCTTCAATCTTCAATCTTCAATCCCACAGCGTCTCCATCCCGGGTGCTCCTACTTTCTCCTTGACAATCTGGATTTTGAAAGTAAAGAGAAACAAAACAATGAAACAAAGGATGATACATGAGCAAATTCAAGGAAATTGACCTCAGTAAATTGAATCGATATTCGATATCAGACAGGCTTTCGAAAGTGAATGAGAAGGCGTTTGCTCAAGTTCAGGAAACCGAGTTATCATCCTTCTGGAACAGTGTTCCCCAAATCCTGAAAGCATCGGAAATGCAGGAACTGCTGAATCATTGTGCAGAAGCAGTTCGGAGAAGAAAACCCATCATCGTTGGTATGGGTGGGCATGTCATCAAGTGCGGACTGGCTCCCCTTCTCATCAAAATGATCAACATGGGAGTCATTAAAGGTATTTTATCCAATAATTCCGTGGTCATACACGACTATGAAATCGCCCATTTCGGGAATACATCAGAGGATGTAACCACAGCATTGGCGGATGGTTCCTTCGGGATGGCTATTGAAACAGCGGATGGGATTAATCACATTATCACGAAGGCTTCTGAAGAGGGCTTGGGTTATGGTGAAGCAGTCGGGAAAGCCATCAGCGAATCCGATGCACCGTACAAGGATAAATCAATATTGGCAGCAGCCTATCAGAAACAGATCCCATTTACAGTTCATGTCGCTGTTGGGACTGACATTATCCATCAGCATGCCTCTGCCGATGGAAAGGCGATAGGTGATTGTTCTCTACGTGATTTCCGGATTTTCTGCAACTCCCTCATCGAATTGAATGATGGCGGTGTATTCCTGAATTTCGGCTCTGCTGTGATCTTACCCGAAGTATTCCTGAAAGCCATTACCGTGGTTCGCAATCTTGGTTATCCACTCAAGGATTTCTATACAGCCGTATTCGATATGAACATGCATTACAGACCCCAGACAAATGTCGTTGACCGCCCAACCATGACAGGTGGGAAAGGGTATTATTTTGTTGGACATCATGAGATCATGATTCCGCTTTTCCTCCTCAGCTTACGTGAAAAGATACTGGGGAAATAGCATGCGTAATATCATCTTGATTCTTCTGTTTGTACTTCTTACTTTTTCGCTTGCAGCCTTCGATACGGGACGCAGTTCGTTGAAAGCAGGTCTTCTCTCGGCTGCCTTGCCGGGTGCCGGGCAGTATTATAACCATTCATATGTGAAATCGGCGATATTCTTTGCCTCTGAAGCAACCTTCGTCGGAATGGCTGTTTATCATACGAATCGAATCAATTATTACTACGATAAAGCTCAGAACAATCCTGAGTTGTTCAATTATTACCAGTCCAAATACCAGAAGAACTACAATAGCAGGCAAAGTGATTACTGGTGGATCGGAACGACTGTTTTCCTCTCTGTTCTCGACGCCTACGTGGATGCAGACCTTTATAATTTTGACCAGAAGAAGAAGGAAATCCATCTGAAACTGGAAGATGAAAAGGTTAGCCTGGAACTTAAATTTTAGAAAACGAACTCTCCCTATACTCATCCCTCTGTTTTCAGTAACCAGTAACCTGTAACCAGTAACCAGTAACCTTCTGCCTTCCTGTTTCTAGTCACCAGTAACCACTAAGCTGTCACCTTCTACCATTCATTTCCTTTGACAAATTCACATGTTCGCATGAATTAGTATCGCTGAATAACGAAATTTAGCAATTCCAAGGAAATATTGAATGAGAAAGCAGATCGTTGCCATTGTGGGGCGTCCCAATGTTGGGAAATCCACATTATTCAACCGTTTATGCCGGAAGCGCAGTGCCATAGTCGATTTTGAAGCAGGCATCACGCGTGACCGAAAATATGAAGATGTCGAGTGGAACGGCAAAGTATTCACAATCATTGATACAGGTGGAATTATCGCTGATTCGAATGAGTCCATGGATCAGATGATTCGTTACCAGGCATCGATTGCCATGGAAGAATCTGATTTCATACTTTTTCTGGTCGATGCCAAGACCGGTGTCACGGACCTGGATATAGCCATTGGAAAGATGCTCAAGACTCATCGCGAAAAAGTGATGCTGGTCGTTAATAAAGTGGATAATGAAAAAGATGAATTCGACCTCTTTGAATTTCTCCAACTTGGATTTGGCGATGCATTCCCAATCTCCGCAAGCCAGGGCAGGAATACCGGGAAGTTCCTCGATGAACTGATGGTTCATATTCCAACAAGCGACATGGAGGAAGAAGAAAAAGATACGATCAAGATTGCGATTGTCGGGAAGCCGAATGTAGGAAAATCTTCGATCGTAAATAAACTGCTCGGGAATAACCAGGTCATTGTCTCCGAGATTCCGGGCACCACCCGGGATTCCATCGACACAGATCTGAGGTATATGGGGAAGAACCTGACCATCATCGATACAGCAGGATTACGCCGTAAATCGAAGGTCAAATATGGGGTGGAATACTTCAGTTCCATGCGCACGATCGATACAGTGGATCGGGCGGATATCGTTCTGCTTGTCGTTGCGGCGGATGAGGAAATTTCCAATCAGGAACAGAGAATCGCCTCCTATGCACGCAGAAAGTACAAGGATCTGATCATTGTCGTCAATAAGTGGGATCTGCCCGAAAAGGACAACTCCACCATCGGTAAGTTTGTGACCATGATCAAGTCGGAACTTAGTTTTATCGATTATGCGCCAATTCTCTTCATTTCTGCCTTAACAGGGCAAAGAGTACAGAAAATACTGGAAACGATCTTCGAAGTGAGTGAGCAGAGTCATATTCGCATACCGACTGCTCAATTGAATGAATTCCGTGAAGACATCATCAATAAGCATGCACCTTCGCACCATACTGGGAAGCATATTAAACTGAAATACATGACCCAGATTGAAATGCATCCGCCGACTTTTTTAATCTTCTGTAATAGTCCGAAACTTCTGTCGGAAAGTTACAAACGATACATACATAATCAGATTCGTGAGAAATTCCAATTCAAGGGAGCTACGATACGAATCTTATTCAAAGGTAAGGATCCAGATGAACCCGATATTGAGTATTAGTCTGCCAATTATATTGGCGTATCTGATTGGAGGTATTCCAACAGGTTTCATATTTGTAAAACTCATCCGCAAGCAGGATATCCGTAAACAGGGAAGTGGGAATATCGGAGCAACGAACACAATGAGAGTACTTGGTCCCGGATTAGCCGTTATTGTGCTATTGATCGATATCGGAAAAGGTGTCGGCGCCGTGATATTGGGTACCTTTCTGTATGCCAAATTCGGAATCAATAATACAGCCCTGTTCCTCAGTTTAGTTGGCATTGCTACAATACTGGGTCATATCTATTCCGTATTTTTGGGATTCCGTGGTGGGAAAGGGGTTGCCACCGCTGCGGGTGTATTCTTCATGCTCACACCCATACCCCTTCTGATTGCATTTGCCGCATTCATTCTGCTG
>DAONDQ010000182.1:0-1023 GCA_035402645.1 Candidatus Cloacimonadota bacterium
AAACTTTCTCCTCACTGGATATGCAGTGGCCCTTCCCGAGATCATATTATGCGCATATGATTGACAATCTCGAAAAAGCAGGTGTTAAGCAGATCATTTTTGATATCGAATTCACAGAAACTGCAAAAGACCCAAGCCAGGATATGGCTCTCGCGGAAACTGCGGCAAAATACAACAATGTTATTTTCTGTGGTAAACTGGTTCAGGATAACTACAATAACAGGGTGCAGCTTATCCCTCCCATCCAGCCCATTACCGATAGAAAACTCAGTTGGGGAATCGTGAATATCTATTCAGATCCTGATGGCTTTATCAGAAGATGTACTCTATTCGAACCTTACGGTGATGAAAATGAATACTCTCTTGGTATTGCTGCTTTGGCAAATGAAAGAGTGTATCAACCTGGCTGGATGAAGTATCTTACAATCGGTCATAAAGCCCTTACCATTGCCAATGAGCATTACAAGATACCCATCGTGGATGATAACAAGGCTCTCATCAACTATTACGGTCCTGCCAAGACATTCAAGACATATTCACTGGCAAGTATCCTGGATGATTCGAGTTTCACCATGCCGACCATCGATCTGGATGAATATGACGAAATATTACAGTCTGGGCAATTAAAAGGCAAGACTATCCTTGTTGGTGCCACCATCGATGAATTACATGATAATTTCAGCACTCCATTCAATACTTCGGGGACACTCACACCCGGTGTAGAAATTCATGCAAATTTTCTTGAAATGGTGCATCATCAGGACTATTTGAGTCATTTTCCATTATTATACTTCATTCTCTTTCTTTTTATCATCACAGTTCTATTTTACCTGGTATTCACCTACATCAAACCACAAATCTCGGGAATTATCGTAATCATCCTCATCATTGCCTACTTCTATGCGGCCTTTTACATGTTCGGGCATTTATCACTCATAATTCCTGTACTTCCTTTTATTCTTTCCATTTTGCTGATCTACATGATCGGACTCATCGAGCATTATGTGAGAACCAACAGGGAAA
>DAONDQ010000182.1:1033-4267 GCA_035402645.1 Candidatus Cloacimonadota bacterium
GGCTCCAGAATTGGTCAAAGAATTGCTCAAGAACCCGAAGAGCCTGAAATACGGCGGAACGCAGCAGGAAATCACAGTTCTGTTCTCAGATATCAAGGATTTTACACCCTACACGGAAAGCCATCCTCCGGAAGAAACCGTTTCCATCCTGCATGAATTTCTCACTGCAATGGTGGATATCATTCTCCAGAACCAGGGAATCTTGGATAAATTCGTTGGTGATGAGATCATGGCATTATACGGAACACCTGTTCCCTTGACCAACAGCGCACTTTCAGCATGCAAGACTGCCCTGAAAATGCAGGATAAACTGAAGGAACTGAATCAGAAATGGATCAGGGAAGGGAAAGACCCATTCAATATCGGTATTGGCATCAATACCGGGAAAGTCATCGTTGGAAATCTTGGCTCACAGCAGATTTTCGATTATACTGCCATAGGTGATAGTATAAATCTGGGAGCAAGGTTGGAATCGCTGACTCGTCAGTATGAAACGATGAATCAAATCATTATCAGTGAATTTACACTTGAAAAGGTAAAAGACATGGTCGATTCCAAATTCATCGCAGAAGTGAATGTGAAGGGAAAAACACAAAGCGTCAAGATCTATGAATTACTCTCAATTAAGGAAGGATTTTAATGAAGAAAGCAATTCGAAAGAGTTTCCAGGATTCAATGGAGTTATTGGATCGATTTATAGAGAATGAAGAGAATATCCGGATCATTGAAGAAATTTCTTCCTTATTGGCAGAGACCTTCCAACGGGGAGGCAAGGTCATGATCTTTGGTAATGGAGGCTCCACCTGCGATGCCATGCATTTCGCAGAAGAATTCACCGGTCGTTTTCGCAAGGAAAGACGCCCATTACCCGCGATTGCCATCGCGGACAGCTCCCACATCACATGTGTCGGCAATGACTATGGTTTTGATGACATCTTCTCCAGAGGGATTGAAGCCTATGCCGGGAAAAATGACATGGTCATCGGTATTTCGACGAGTGGTAATTCCGCCAATATCATCAAAGCCATCAACAAAGCAAAAGAACTGGGCTGCATCACTTTTGGACTGTTGGGTAAAGATGGAGGTAAGACAGCCTCGCTGTGTGATTATCAAATCATCGTTCCGGGTCAGACGTCGGACAGGATACAGGAAATACATATGACCATCCTGCATATCATTATCGAAACTGTTGAAAGAATCATGTTTCCTGAATCGTATAATTGAGGAGATAATATGAAATACCAGGCAAATATCAAGGAACACAAAGGTAAGACATATAAAGTCCAGGTAACGAAAAGCGGTCCATACATGATACATGGGAACCTGCCATTAGAAAAGAACATCGTCATTTCATCGAGATTATCAGTAGCTGAAGAATGGAAGACAGGAACGAGGTATGAGACACCGGAAGTATATGCGATCTGTCGTTGCGGACATACAAAAACCCCTCCCTTTTGTGATGGTGCACATGAAAAAATTGGTTTTAAGGGAGAAGAAACTGTCATCAACAAGAAATTCTTCGATGATCCAAGCATTACCACCGGTCCCGAATTAACCCTGATCGATGCCCTCGATCTTTGTATTGGTGCTCGTTTTTGCCACAAAGGCGGTGGTGTATGGAAACTAACCCGTGAATCTGATGATCCTGCGAAAAAAGAACTTGCGATCAAAGAAGCATGTTACTGCCCTTCCGGAAGACTGGTTCAATATGATAACAAAACCAGTGAACCGATAGAACCCGATTTCGAACCATCGCTGGGAATCATGATCGATCCCGCTACCGATACCAGCGGTCCCCTCTGGGTAAAAGGCTACGTTCCCATCATATCTGCTGAAGGAACCATATACGAAAGGAGAAACAGAGTTACACTCTGCCGATGCGGAAGATCGAGTATGAAGCCATTCTGCGACGGAAAACACCTTACCATTCACTTCAGTGATATCAAGGAGAAGGATCCCGGGGAATCAGAGAGCCATGGATAACAGGGAAAAACCCGACTCCAGACTCATGCCTGTCCTGTTTGTAGGTCATGGGACTCCTATGAATGCAATCGAGGACAACAAGTGGAGTCGCGGCTTTCAGAATCTTGCATCTTTGATACCTAAACCCAAAGCAATTCTAAGCATTTCTGCACATTGGTTTTTGGACGAGACTCTCATCACTTCAAACCTCAGTCCGAGAACAATTCATGATTTTGGTGGTTTCCCCGACGAATTATATGAAATCCAATACCCTGTCAATGGTGACCCCATCCTCATGCATAAGGTCATCGAGCTTATTGGTAAAAATAAAGTGATACCCAATGATAAATGGGGTATTGATCATGGCAGCTGGTCCGTATTGAGGAGAATGTATCCCAAAGCTGATCATCCTACAATACAGCTAAGTATCAATTATCTTCTTTCCAACCAGGAACATTATGAGATGGGAAAAGCCCTGTCTTCTCTCAGGAAAGAAGGATATCTGATCATTGGCACTGGAAATATCACGCATAACTTGAACTATGCCTTTTCACATATTTTCAGAGGAGATAATACTACACCCGATTGGGCTATTGAATTTGACAACATGGTTGAAGATGCATTGGTGAAAAAGCAGCATTTGAATCTGATCAATGCACTCGACACGAATAACGGGATGCTCTCACATCCAACACCCGACCATTATCTCCCCCTCCTCTATTGCGTCGGTGCTTCCGTTGAAAGTGATATCCCTGAATTCCCCATTATGGGCTTTGACCTTGGTTCCCTATCGATGCGGGCTGTATTATTCAACACAAAATAAAAAACGCCATCAGGTGATGGCGTTCTATTATGGCTCCGAAAGAGGGATTCGAACCCCCGACCTAGTGGTTAACAGCCACCCGCTCTACCGCTGAGCTATTTCGGAATGTTTATATCATTGAAACAGGGTTTCTTTTTATGAAAACCCCAAATACTGTCAAACAAAATATTCAATCCCACGCAGATTATTCAATCCTAACTACTGATGGCATTCATGATGGCTTGAATCAGTAATGCCTGGCTATATGGCTTCTGAATAAACCCAGCGATATCCTTCTCCGAATAATTATCGGATACCTCTTTCATATCATAACCGCTCATCATCACGACCCTAATACGGGGAAACATATTCTTCATAACCTCAAAAGTCTCTTCCCCATTCATATTCGGCATGGAATGATCCAATAGAACACAATCGACATTTCCCTTTGCATCAGAGAGTTTACGTAT
>DAONDQ010000183.1:0-4196 GCA_035402645.1 Candidatus Cloacimonadota bacterium
ATCAATTCCGCGCGATGCGATCAATGCACTTTTTAGCAATTTATTATTGACAGATAATACCCCAAACGTGCTAAGGTATTATCAAGAAATGCATGAAATTAACTAAATTATCAGGCAATTTTTCATTTTATATTTCAAGCTTTCTAAATGGTTGAAAAATAAATAGTTATGACTAAGCCCCCACTGTCGGCGGGAAATGGTCATCAAAAGGTTGGTTTATGGAACAACAGTACAATGCCAGTAACATCAAAGTGCTGAAAGGGCTGGAGGCAGTCCGGAAGCGCCCTGCGATGTATATCGGCGGGACTTCTGAACGAGGTCTTCACCACCTCGTCTATGAAGTGGTCGACAACAGTATTGACGAAGCCCTTGCCGGATATTGTGACGAGATCCATGTAACTATCAAGACTGATGGTTCGGTGGAAGTGGTAGATAATGGACGCGGTATACCTGTCGATATTCAGAAGGATTTAGGTTTACCTGCACTGCAGGTGGTTATGACTGTCCTGCATGCTGGTGGTAAATTCGACGACAAGACATATAAGGTGTCAGGTGGTTTGCACGGTGTTGGTGTATCAGTTGTGAATGCCTGCTCTGAATACCTCATTGCCAAGGTGTTTATCAACGGTAAGATCTATCAGCAGCGTTATGAAAAGGGTATCCCTGTAACCGGTGTCGATGAAATCGGGACGACAGACCGTCATGGCACAACCGTTACATTCAAGCCTGATACAACAATCTTTGAAACCGTGGAGTTCAGCTTTGATTATCTCAGTTCAAGATTGAGAGAGCTTGCCTTCCTGAATCGTGGAGTGAGAATTGTTCTCAAGGATGATATCAATGACAAGATCAATGATTTCAAGTATGAAGGCGGTATCAACTCCTTCGTGCAGTTCCTGAATCAGAACAAGAGACCCATTTATCCTGAACCGGTTTATGCACATGGACTGAAGGACGGTATTGAATTCGAAGTCTCCATACAATACAATGATGGTTATCAGGAGAGCATCTACAGCTATGCCAATAACATTAACACGATTGAGGGCGGTACTCACCTGAGCGGTTTCAAGTCTGCCCTGACACGTGCAGTCAATACCTATATCAAGAATGCCGATCTTCTCAAAAATGAGAAAGTGACCCCGTCGGGTGAAGATGTTCGTGAAGGATTGACTTGTGTGATCAGCGTGAAACTTTCCAATCCACAATTCGAAGGACAGACAAAGACCAAACTTCAGAATTCCGAAGTGGAAGGCATCATTAATTCCATGGTCTATGAGAAACTCATGGACTTCTTTGAAGAACACCCTATAGAAGCCAAAACCATAGCAGGGAAAGCAGTTCTCGCTGCCAGAGCAAGAGATGCCGCCCGTAAGGCAAGAGACCTTACAAGGCGTAAAACGGTGCTTGAAAGCGGTAGTTTACCAGGCAAGCTGGCGGACTGCTCTCTTACTGACCCGAATAAGACAGAAATTTTCCTGGTCGAGGGAGACTCTGCCGGTGGCTCTGCCAAGCAGGGTCGTGACCGTACGATCCAGGCAGTTCTCCCATTGTGGGGAAAGATGCTGAATACGGAAAAGGCACGCATCGATAAAGTGTTGAATAATGACAAGATTCAGCCGATCATCATGGCACTTGGTGCAGGAATCGGGGATGAATTTGATATTACAAAACTACGTTACGGCAAGATCATCATCATGGCTGATGCGGATGTTGACGGCGCTCATATTGCCACACTGCTCCTGACTTTTTTCTATCGCTACATGCGTCCGCTCATTGATCATGGGAAGGTTTATCTGGCAAAACCGCCACTATTCCTGCTTCGTCGCAACAAGCAGAAAACCTATGTCTTTACCGAGGAAGAACGTGATGCGTACCTGGAGGAATTCGGCAGTAAGGGAACCATCGTCCAACGATACAAAGGCTTGGGCGAAATGAACCCCGAGCAGTTGTGGGAAACAACACTTGATCCTAATAATCGAATCTTGATTTCCATTAAGGTAGATGATGCTGTGGAAGCTGACCGCATGTTCACCATCCTCATGGGTGAGGAAGTTGAACCGCGTCGTGACTTTATCCAGGCGAACGCCAAATACGTTAAGAACCTGGATATTTAAGGACAAGTGGAGGCGATATAATGACTGAAAATAAATCAAAAATGATACAAGTTCAAATTGAAGAAGAACTGAAACGTGCATATCTTGAATACTCCATGAGTGTTATCATCTCCCGTGCCCTTCCTGATGTAAGGGACGGCTTGAAGCCTTCACAGAGACGTATTCTGTATGCCATGCATGAATTGAATCTTTCTCCCGGCGGACACTTCCGTAAATGTGCCAAGATCGCCGGTGATACATCAGGTAACTATCATCCACACGGTGAACAGGTCGTTTATCCGACTCTCGTTCGCCTTGCCCAGACATGGAACATGCGCTATCCGCTCATCGACGGACAGGGTAACTTCGGTTCCATTGACGGTGATCCACCTGCGGCAATGCGTTATACGGAAGCCCGTCTGCAGAAGGTCACAATCGAAATGCTCGAAGACCTCGATAAGGAAACTGTCGACTACAGACCGAACTACGATGATACAAGGAAAGAACCGGAAGTCTTCCCTACAAAGCTTCCGAATCTCTTGATCAACGGTTCTTCCGGTATTGCGGTCGGTATGGCAACCAACATGGCACCACATAATGTGGGTGAAGTCTGCGATGGGATCATTGCCATGATCGACAATCCCGACATGACTTCCATGGATCTGCTTGGCTATATCAAGGGACCCGATTTCCCCACAGGTGGAATCATTAAAGGTAAATCCGGTATCCATGAATACTTTGAAACAGGCAGGGGAAGACTACGTGTCCAGGGAACAGCGAATGTGGAAACCTCTCATGATGGAAAGGAACTCATCGTCATCACTGAAATTCCATACCAGTTGAACAAGACACTCCTGATCGAGAAGATCGCTGAACTGGTGAAGGATAAGAGAATCGAAGGCATCAGTGATATTCGTGATGAATCCGGAAGACAGGGCATGCGCCTCGTCATCCATGTGAAGCGCAATGCAGATGCGGAAGTCATCAAGAACCAACTGTTCCACTACACACCGCTTCAGTCCACATTTGGTGTGATCAATCTTTGCCTGATCAATGGTGAACCGAAAGTCCTGAGTATGAAGGAACTGCTTCAGTCCTTCATCGATTTCAGACATGACGTGGTGTATCGCCGGACTCAGTTCGAACTCAAGAATGCCGAGGCGAGACTACATATTCTCGAAGGTCTAAGAATCGCTCTCGATCATCTTGATGAAGTGATTGCCACGATCCGCGCTTCCCGTACAGTTGAAGAAGCAAGCGCACAATTACAGGAGAAATTCGGACTGACTGAGATACAGGCAAAAGCCATCCTGGACATGCGTTTACAGAGACTGACAGGAATGGAACGCGAGAAAATCGAGGAAGAATATCATGAACTCGTGAAGCTTGTAGCCGAGCTGAAGGAAATTCTCGAGAAGAAAGAACTTCGCATGAACATCATCAAGGAAGAAACCCTCGAGATGAAGAAGAAGTACGGCGATGCACGTCGTACCAAGATAACCGAGCATGCCGGTGATTACAATATCGAAGATCTCATCGAGGAAGAGAATGTGATCGTGACCATCACACATGAAGGTTATGTGAAACGAATCAAACTCGATGAATATACAGTCCAGAATCGTGGAGGAAGAGGAAAATCTGCCACCAACCTTAAGGAAGATGACTTCATACAGAATATCTTCATGGCTTCCACGCATTCTTATATCCTGTTCTTCACGAATTTCGGAAAATGCTATTGGCTGAAGGTTTTTGAAATTCCTGAAGCCAGCAGGCAGGCACGCGGAAAGGCAATTGTGAACTTGATCCCATTGCAAATGGGTGAGAAGATAAAAGCCTTCGTGACGATCAAGGATTTCGATGACAGTCATTTCATCGTCATGTGCACCAGAAATGGTCTGATCAAGAAAACCCAGCTTTCGAAGTACTCCAGACCGAGATCATCCGGTATTATTGCCATCAAGCTTGTGGATGGGGACGAACTGATCGATGCCAAGGTGTCGGAAGGTACGAATGATATTCTGCTTGCAACACATGATGGTTACTGCAACCGCTTCAATGAATCGGATGTCCGCTCCATGGGAAGAAATTCACAGGGTGTGCGTG
>DAONDQ010000184.1:0-4117 GCA_035402645.1 Candidatus Cloacimonadota bacterium
CTGCAAGTCGCCGCTTCTGCTTCATAAAAACGTAAACTATTTTAGGACTGGACATGCTTCACGTTATTTTTTGAGCGTGCCATGGATAAAAATGCTCTGGACGTTACATCCGAATCACTGCTCATTTGCTTCGTATTATTATTATATTTAGATTTGGAATGCTTTATGTATTGTAAATGTACGATGATTTCATGTAGGAGTGGTATCTTATGAGATATGTAATGGTTTTCGTAATTCTTTTTTTGTTCGTCTCAATGTTTGCTTCGGAGATTTTCACTTGTCACACATCTTCCGATCAAGTTCTGAATGTATCTTTCACACTACCTGATTTTAGCATCGGTTCAGAAAGGGAACATCCAGGATATGCCAGGATTCAATTTCAAAGCGCTGAAGTTGAAAATGAATACAACACGAATGATGTACTTCCCAAATTTGCCAGGTTTGTGAACGTACCTGAAGGGTGTGTTGTGCATGCTTATTTGGAATCGTGTGTTTATGACACATTGCGCTCAAGTTATTTTTATGATGTAGAACCGGATGTAAGTCGTTCGATCCGTACCGAGAATTATCTGGAAGTTGGAGAAGCAGGTATCAGCAGAGATCAGATTCTCGCACCCATATGCATCAATCCTTTCCTATATGACCCATTAACGGGCGTGACAAGAATTTTAAAAAGCGCCAATATCAGAATTGAATTTACTTCCTTTCCAGATGGCAAGTACTTCACGAGAACAATTCCGAAGTCCCCTTCCTGGTCGGGTTTGATGAAGAATCTGATCCTGAATGAATCCCTGGAAACTCCCAGAACTACTACAAAACCGGGTAGTTTTGTGATTGTCTATAATGGTCAGACCGTTCTGACAACTCTTCAGCCTCTGATTGACTGGAAACATCGGAAGGGTTATGAAGTGCATGTTGTCAAACTGACCGATATTGGAACCACCACAATTGCTTTGAAGAATTATCTGCAGACGGCGTATAATACATGGGCAAATCCACCTGAATATATATTGCTGGCAGGTGATGCTACAGGTTCTACAAGCATTCCAACATATCAATACCATTTTTCTGCTCAACCCAATGAATTTAATACTGTCGGTGATATTGACTACACAAGGTTATCAGGAAACGATATCTATCCCGATGCATATATCGGGAGACTTCCTTTTTCGACGATCACCGAATTGGGTACCATGGTTAACCGCATCATCTATTACGAAAAGAATATAAATCTGGTTGCTGGGAACTGGTTTGAGAAGACACTTCTTGTTGGTGATGCGAATAATTCGGGAACATCGACACAAACGACAATGTACTATATAAAAAACCTGATAACTGATTTCAATCCGAGCCAGGCATTCAGCGAAGTATACAGCGGGAATTTCCCCACAGCGATTAACAGTGCAATCAGCAGTGGTGTTAGTGCCTACTATTATCGGGGATTTGGAGATTTCAGCGGGTATACCAATACAAGTTTCAATGGTCAGAATAACAATGGGAAATATCCCGTAGTAACTTATATCACGTGTTTTGGGGGTGATTACGCTTCCGTCAATTATGGTTCCACATCGCAAGCTGAAATGTTCCTTCGACTTGGAACTCCTGCAACACCCAAAGGTGCTGTTGCAGTGTATGCTCCATCTTCAGAGACCCACACGTGCTTCAATAATCTACTGACAGGTGCGTTTGCCTACGGTCTGTACAAGGATGGTGATACCAATCCGGGACAGGCGATGAATCGCTCTAAACTTGCCCTGATTGCCAATTATCCATTCAATCCGCAGAACTATGTGAGCGAGTATTTAACGGCAAACAATCTTCTTGGTGACCCCAGTACGGAGTTGTGGCTTCGAAACCCGCAGACAATGAACGTGAACTTTCCGCTTTCTGTATCACCAGATAACGGTTCCATACTGATCACCGTGAAAACCCCGGGGAATGCACCCATTGAAGGAGCCTGGGTTTGTCTTCAGAAAGGAAGCGACGAGATTTTTACAAGTGGTTATACCGATGAAGAAGGACATGTGGTTCTATTATATTCTGGAGCAACAAGCGGAGTCTGTAATATCACAGTCACAAAATCAAATTACACACCTGTTCTAAATACCATCACAATTGGCTCATCGCATCAGGTTGCAGAATACAGCGGCATGGTTGTTTCTACACCTTTTGAAGCAGGAACAGACTGTAGTTTCAACATAAAGATCAAGAATTTCTCTACTACTGCCTTGTCGAATGCCACTGGTTCACTTTCCACAGATAATCCCTATATCACAATACTGTCCAGTAATGCTACTTTTCCCACTATCAATGCAGGAGAAGAAGCATCATCATCTGTTCAGTATTCAATACACATCGATGCATCATGTCCCAAGGGCTTGTCCATTCCAATGGTTCTTACGGTACTCAACGGCTTGCAAACTTATACCTCAGATTTCAATATCATAGAGAATGGATTGAACATGCAAATCGATATGTTCCAGATAGGCTCTACGAACAATGGAATTAATCCGGGTGAGACGCAACCTCTTTACATAACAATCCAAAACCTGAGTAATTGGAATGCTACACAAATTCATACAGAGCTAATTGCTCCCTATACCATGATTACATTCCCTACAGGGACACAGAATATTGCATCCATACCTTCAGGTACATCTTTCACTACTGAGACACCATATCAGATTCATGTCGGTAATGAAGCAATTAACGGGCAGAATGTTACTCTGAATCTGCATCTTTATACGGATAATGGTTGGAATCAGTATATTCCATTTACATTCGTAATTGGGACTGTTACACAGAATGATCCTACAGGTCCTGATCAATACGGATATTATTGCATTGAAAGCCGGGATACCGGTTCTGCATATACCCCTGTATACCAATGGATTGAACTTGATCCTGGTTATGGTGGTACAGGAACGAATTTGAATTTCTCAGATATAGATTCTGAAGGTAGCGGTGTCTATTCAACGATTTCCATACCATTTGCATTCAGGTTTTATGGTCAGATTTATGATCATATCACAATCACCTCGAATGGATATTTGATGCCCGGTGCAAACGGCAGTGTAGAATGGATGAACTGGAGTATTCCGGGACCGATGGTGCCTAAGCCAATCATTGCACCATTCTGGGATGATTTGGTAACCAGCAACGGCGGGAAAGTACTTTATCAGTACAGGCAGGACATTCATGCTATGGTTGTGGAATGGTCGAGAATGCGTAACAGTTACAACACAAGTGCTGTGGAGACCTTCGAAGTATGGCTTCACGAGGCTCCTGCTGATTCATCAGTATCTACCGATAATGCAATCACCTTCCAATATAATACGATTAGTAATGTCGATGCGGGAACCTATATTGGTGAATACCTGAATCATGGAGAATATTCAACTGTTGGGATCGGTGACAATACGGGTGAAATTGGATTGCAGTATTCATATTCCAATCGGTATCCTGCTTCCGCACGTACGCTGGCAAATCTGACTGCACTGAGATTTGTCAGTATCAATCCGGTTTCTGTTAATCCAAGACCTGTCATCACTGCCATTCAAGTCTCAGATCCGACAGGTAATAATAATAACCAGGCTGATTGCGGTGAAACGATATTGATCAATTTATCCATCCGTAACCAGGGGCAGGCAACTCTCAGCGCTTCCACGATTTCGCTGAATACAATTGACCAGTATGCATCTGTGATCAACGGAACCTCGACTCTTCCTGAAATTGCGTATTATCAGGAAGCTCAGCCTATCCAAGGCTTGCAGATTCACCTAGCGAACAATGTTCCCAATTTACATACGATCCCTTGTACGCTTGAGATTAATTCAAATTCGTCAACGTATGAATTGCAGTTTGCAATCATTGCTCATGCACCCAACCTGGTAGTTGAAACCACAATCGATGACGGTAACAATGGTTACCCTGAACCAGGTGAAACAGTCACAATGAATATCCAACTCCAGAATACTTCAACATTGAATCTCCTGCAAGCAACGGTCTATCCAACATTCCCCACGGGATGGATCGTCACACCGAATAATCACATTGTTGATCTATCCGCTGGTTCTACCACGAATCTGAACTATCAGGTCCAGATTCCTCCTGAATT
>DAONDQ010000185.1:0-4084 GCA_035402645.1 Candidatus Cloacimonadota bacterium
TTGACCCACACACGCTTAGCAGGCGTGCACCTTCAGCCAGCTCGGTCACCTCTCCAGCATCAAAATGGCGGAGGACGAGGGACTCGAACCCCCATGGGCAGAACCCGGCGGTTTTCAAGACCGCTGCCTTACCAATTAGGACTAGTCCTCCATAGGCTGTATGGTTGACCACTAAAAAAAACGGGTATCCTCTGTCAATGATATTTATTGAAAACCTAATTCTTTTAGGGCGTGCTTGTTCTTTCTCCAATTCTTGTTTATCTTTACGAAAAGATGAAGGAACACTTTCATCCCTATCATTTTCTCCAAATCCTTCTCGGCAGCCGTCCTGATTTTCGCGATCATGCTTCCATTTTTGCCAATCAGGATAGGTTTTTGGGAATCCCGCTCGATCCAGATGGTGGCTTCGATGTCCACCTTATCCTCCAATTCCCGGAAATGCGTGATGATCACAGCTGAAGCATACGGAATCTCTTCCTTGAAATTCAGCATGATCTTTTCACGAATGATCTCCTGTGCAAAGAAGCGCATCGGCTGGTCGGAAAGGTCTTCCGGGTCATAATGCGGTGGACTGTAGGGAAGGTATTTCGATACAAGGTCGAGCACCTTATCCATGTTCGTACCCGTCTTTGCGGAAATGGGGAGCACCTGGTCGAAAGACTTACCGAGGAGTACCATCGATTCCGTGTAATCCTCGACGAGGTCTATCTTATTCAGCAGGGCGATGCGGGGTGCCCTTATATGCTTGATGATCTCAATGAATTCCTTGTCATAGTCTGTTGGAAAATGAGGTGCATCCGTTACAAACAGGACGACATCCGCATTCCCGAGCGTATCCTGGATGATGCTTCGCATTTTTTCATGCAGTTCATAACGGGGCTGCAGGAAGCCGGGAGTATCCAGGAATATGATCTGCCTGGTATCATCGGAATAAATCCCTTTGATGTTCTGACGCGTAGTCTGTGGCTTGGGGGAGATAATGGACAGCTTTTCACCCAGTATGGCATTCATCAGAGTTGATTTGCCAACATTCGGTTTCCCGACGATTGCTGCGAATCCGCATTTGAAATTAGCGTCCATCCATATCTCCTTTCAAGGGCAGAATTATGGATTCCAATGAAATGTCAAGTTTAGGCGGATATTTCGATATGAAAATGCAGAGAAGTCCTTCAAATTCTGAAGAAAACGCCAAATGCTTTCCAATAGGTAATGATAGCCCCAATAAATCCGATAAGTGCCGGAACTCTCAACCACCGGTTCCAAACGACATAGAGAGTCAAAATAGCAACAGATATTCGGCAGATAATAGTGATCCAGCTATGCCAATGATTATCCATATACGAAAAAAGTCCATAGAGAATACCAAAATAGAGAAGGTAAGAGATCACCATGATTAAAATGAAATTTGTCCTTGATATTGGGTCACCATGTGGGTTTTCGCTTACTGCTTTCATGCCATACTCCTCAATCTGCCTTATTTATTACTGTACTTCACTCTTGAACCAAAATATTATAAATATAAAACAGCATGCAATTTTTTTTACAATGTGTCAAGCTGGATTATAGACACATGAAGCTCAAGGAAAAATCAGGGAATATCCTGGAGCATTCCAATCCCTATCCAATCCAATACCAATCCCTTTCCAATCTCATTCCAATCTCTTCGGATTGGAAAGGGATTGGTATGGCTTTGCTTTTCCATTGGTTTCCGATAGGTATTTTCTATGATGTTCTTTGAGCGGAATATGGTATCGCTATGATATCACGATGTGACAGAGAGATAAGATTGAAGAATTAAAATTGAAGATTGGCACTCACAGTCATCCTTGCGAAAGAGAATTCAGTTCATAAGATTGGAATCTTATGCCACGGTCATCCTCGCGCAGGCGGGGATCCAGGACTTGTCTGTTCTGATCTTGTCTATTTCCTATTTCCTATTTCCTATTTCCTATTCCCTTCTGCATATTGTTCTGGGCTATTTGCTATTCGCTATTGGCTATTTTCTACTCGCTTCTGCATTTCTCTGTTCTCTTTAGCATCTCTTATGCCAATTTTTAATTTGTCATCCTTGCGAATGCGAGGATCCATTCCATTATTTTAACTCAGCGAACGCCTTCTGCAAAGCTTACACCTCTATTAAGAATTAAGTTTTGGTTATGTGTCTTTTCATGATTTGGAACGCCGTATTTTAGATTGTACTATGTGCTCTTTTAGAGCACATCAAATGTATAATTCTGATTGAGTTATGATCCGGGAACCCAATAAGCTTATTACTTTGTTGAAACGAGAATAATGGTAGAAACGATATTTTTTCAAGAATTACAATGTCTGGCAATCTAATTCACTAATTGCGATAAAGCAACCTAGAAAAAGCCATTAAACTGCGACCAGATGAGAAAATTCCGTTTAGTTAGTCGGTTGGGAAACTAAGGAATGAGTTATGGTGAAGTTATAATGCTTGAAAGGAAGACGTAATATTGGATAATTAATATAAAATTAGAATAATTAAAGTATTTTGTAAATTTATTGACAATTCAATTTGACAGTATTTTTTTGTCAATGTTTCAATATTTTTAGTGAATAGTGTGATTTTGTGGGCATTCAAATGATTCATTCGAAAAATCAAGTTTTTTACTTCTTTTTAATCAAGAGAACTATCCCCAGAATACCCACTTTTCCAGAATTTTCAATTATATAATAAACTGAAAGGTGTTTTTATGTGGAAAGACAGCGAAACTAAAATTGATTATTTAGACTTTGACTATTTAAAAAAAACCGTAATCGAATTAGTTAAACGAGAAGATCTTACTCCTTCAAGTATTGGGATATATGGAAATTGGGGTAGCGGAAAATCAAGTTTAATGAAAATGTGTATTGATGAATTATCACTTATGCCAGATACTTTATGTATCTATTTTAATGGATGGTTATTTGAAAGCTTTGAAGATACAAAAACAGCTATTATAAGCAAAATCCTTGATGAAATTGAAGCAAATAGATCTTTTAAAGGAAAAACTAAAGCAACTTTAAGAAGATTATATAACAATGTAGATAAAATGAAAGTCGCTCAAAAAAGCATCCAATATGGGTTAGATTTCATGCTTACTGGGGGGCTTGGATCACTAGTTGATATTACTTTTCAATCAGTTTTAGGTTCTATGAAAAACAAACTAGATGATGCAGAATTAAAAGAATTGAGCAAACTTTATAAAAATAATAATAAGAGTAAAGACATTAGAAAATCAATCGTATCTTTTCAAACTGATTTCGCAACTTTGCTCGAAGACACGAAAATAAAAAAGCTAGTAGTATTTATTGATGAGTTGGATAGATGCAATCCCGATTCCATTCTAAACACCCTTGAAGCTATTAGATTATTTTTATTTGTTCAGAACACATCATTCGTAATTGGCGCTGATGAGAACCATATCATGAATGCTGTGAAGATGAAATTCAATCAAATCAAGGAAAATCAATTAGCAATAGGGAAAGAATATTTAGAGAAACTTGTTCAGTATCCAATCAGAATACCTCAACTTAGCCCCAAAGAAATCAATTTATATATTCTATGTTTATTATTATCACGAGATTTAGAAGAACATGATTTTAAGCTATTTTTGGCTTTTATTGATACCGAAAGAAATAAAGACTGTGTGAATTTCGAGATTACAACAGCATTAATAGATCAAAACTTAAAAGATATCAATGTAACAGTAAAAAACGCTCTATCATTTTCCAAGCAATTATCTTCCGTATTAGCTAATGGACTTAACGGTAATCCAAGACATTGTAAAAGGTTTTTGAATTCTCTTTTTATGCGAATATTTATGGCAAAATATCGTAACATTTCTTTAGAGCAGAGAGTCTTAGCTAAAATTATGCTCTTAGAATACTTCAGACCAAGCATGTTTAGAAAACTTGCTGAAATTCAGGCAGAGGAGAGAGGAAAACCCGAAGAGCTTAAAATGATTGAAAAAGGAGAAATTGATAAACTGAAACAGATGTCAGACTGGAATCAAGATAAATGGATAAAGGATTGGGTTGCTTTAGAACCAAGATTGACTGATATAGATTTGAGACCTTA
>DAONDQ010000186.1:0-4042 GCA_035402645.1 Candidatus Cloacimonadota bacterium
CAGAAGTGCTGTAAATTGGACCGGCAGGGGGTGGTCAATTTGGTCGGCATATCCAATTGTCCATCCAGCCGTTATCATTTTCTTTGCACCAAAATCAGAATTCTCCATGACTCCCATCGAAAAACAAAATCTCTTAGATGAAATTGAACGAATCAAGGCATCAATTGAAACTGAAGTTCAATTACTGGACGGATATAACGATGAGCTCAGGGAAGTGTATCTGCCAATTCAATACTATTTGAAATTGGACGATTACAAAACTGGATTAAAATACCTTCGCTGGTATCAAAAGATCGTTCATGGGGATGTAGGTGCACCAGATTTTATTTTTGAATGTTCATTGATCCTTTTCATGAATGACAAACTCAAGGAAGCGAAAAGAAAAGCGGTTGAAGCATTCTTCAACAACACTTACATTTTTGACAAGTTCTTTGGTCGGGAGCTGGCACCAATCGATAAACTTGAGAGCTGGGACAATGAAAAACCTGAGTATTTGGCTGATTTCAAATACTCTTCTACTCAGCCCCAGTTGGCTGCGTTTAGCCAATGGTTGTCAGAATTCGAGCGGTCAGATAAATTCCAATCGATATCAAAGAGGTTTATAGCCGCTCTGATATGGATGAAATACGAGAAAGATCGAAAAGTTCTGGAGTATCTTAGCCACATCGATGATCATCTAATGAAGGAACTCCATGATTAGAATCAAAATCTGCTGCATCATTTCGATAGCTGAAGCTCAAACAGCCATTTCTTTCGGAGCCGATGCAATCGGGCTTGTCAGGAAAATTCTATCGCATAAATGACTGACTTTTGTAGCATGAATTTTAGAATCATTACATATTAGCAGCCTTTTCACCGATTGTTAATATCTTTTTCTCTTTTTGCTTATAATTTTTTTGATTAATGGATATAACTAAAAGTCATTAATCCTAAAATTTAAGACATGAAAAAATCAATTTTTCTAACTGATCGGTGGGTGAAGTTCACCTTAAAAAAAGAAATTTGCATTGGTTTAACTTATACTCAATGTGAATCAGATAAAACAGAACTCCAAACCCCTTTGGTGTTTTACCTTTCAAATAATCTGGAAGCAAATAGCATCAGCTTTCACCAATGTGAGGATTTAACCTATCTTCAATTCGTGATGAATCCAAATGGAGCTAAAATATTCAAACACAACAATGAGAATACAAGCCTAAAATCACAGGTTGAACTCTTGGTTTATCAGAGCATCTCTATTAAATCTGAGAAATCCGTAGCAAATAATATTAATTATCAGCTAATTATGAACTAATCTAAACTCATCAAGTCATGAAACAGGAAATTTTATTAGAAAAAGATTTTATTAGCTGGTTTGTAGATATTATGAAATATCCCTTACCTACCGCAAAATCCTATTGTGATTATATATTTGCTGCGGATAAATATTTAGATATTTATTCAACTGAAAATAATGAAAAATCAAATTTGCTTACTGCTCTTTCTATTGAGGTGAACAATGGCAATGCAGAAGGAATGACTGAAATCATTGATAATGCCACTGATGAATTATCAAGGGAAAACATTGAAATCAAGCTACAGAAATCACTGAAATATATTCAAAACTGGAAAAGTGCACTTTATCAGTATAAAGAATTCCTCCAGACCTATATTGACGATAAAAGTACTTCTGATCCTGATCAACCTGAAGACACCAATTTCGCAAGCGATGTGAAAAAGTCAATAGCTAAAGAGGAAAAGGCTTTTCAGAATAAATATATCAAACGCATCAGAGAATTGTTTTCTGACGAAGTAAACTATATTTATACCAAAAAGGATTTATATAAAAAATTTCATTTTCGACTCACTACTCAGGACAGGTACTATGATGAGATTTATTATCCAATCAACTTTATCTCAAGATTTCTATATGGTAAAGGTGAGAGAACATATTTAGACAATTGGGTTCGAGAAATGCTGAATGCGGTGATAGTCCACTTGGAAGATGAGACCATCACCTTGAAAAATGTAGCCAAATTATCTATTGATGATGGTAGTGTTTTCGTGGATTTGAACGATGGTAGAAAGAAGATGATCCTGACCAAAACATCAGACAATGTTCGGTTGGTGCCTTTTTCGGTGAATAAAATCAAACAAATTGTATTGGATCATGACACTTCTATGTACAATATAATGCTTGAGAACATTCAGAAATTCCAGACCTTTCAACAAATTACAAGTGAGTTGCAGAAATTACATTCTGGCAAAATGACTGCAAAAAAGTTTAAAAGATCAATTGCAGTAGCCCTTAAAAGTGATTTCATTGAATCCATAAACATTGAAAGTCTTAAATCCGAAATGGAACTTATTGCTTCTTTCACCAAACTCCAGTTAATGGATAGCACCGAGAATACGAAAAAAGGTAAGCATTAGAAGGAGTTTCAACACTCATCAGATATTTTCAACAAAAAAGTGGTGGTTCTTCTGAAAGCGGGATAGCAGTACAACCTGTTATCCCGTTTCTTTTTCTGTCGAGTAATATACCTTATTGCTCCTTCTCAAATATCGAAAATCTGCATGAGTCGCTAATATTCAATTTGACAATTTCACTCTTTCTGTCACCATTTCTCAACACCTGTACATGTATTTCATAAGGTGTTAATCCCTCGTCTGAATCAAATTCAATCATTCTGTAATCAGTACGATGGACACCCAGAATCTTATCGAAATGACACTTTAGCCCCATCAGGTATTCAATATTAGCAATAGAAGGCGGTTCAGATTTTTTTAACGAATCAATGGATTTAATGCGGGAATACAAAATGATGGGGATATTGTGCTTCAGGGTCAGCATTTTCAGATTCAGTGAAATCTCATGTTCCTCCTGTTGACGGGTATATGTCCTCACCTCCTTGGATAAGAATAATCCATGAAAGTTATCTATCAGTACTATTGATTCCTCTGGATTTTCAGTTTTAAAGTTTGCAATGGTTTTATCTATATCAATGAGGAAGCGGGCTTTGTCTTCAATAAACAGGTTCTTAGCCATTTGATTCAACTGATCTGACGACTCCTCTTGATCATGATCGACTTCGATCTTCGCCATCATAATCGTTCTAAGTTCAGTAGCAACATCAAAGGCACTTTTTTCAGTATTAATGAGGAGCACATGATATTGTCTGCTCAATCCAGCCGCTATATTTTCAAGGAAAATACTCCCATGGTCACCTATTTTGGCTATTAAAAGCACCAAGTCGGACTCTTTTATGCCGTCAAGGGTATGATCCAGTAATCTGTATCCAGTTTTTAAACCCTGTATTTGAAAACTGGGTTCAGGTTTTTCTTCAAAGATGGAGTTGAGGGATTTGTGCATTTGAGGATAATTTGTATGGTTTATGGCACTATCCAGTATTTATGTTAGTGGTACTGCCATTTCGGATAAAAGTATTCATTGAGTGCGTCAAACCGTGTCGCTCTTTCGAATTACTTATAATCAAAACAAAAAATCAGCCAATCTACACAGATCAGGGCAGATTCCGTAAATTTGCCCTATGTCCATTCTCTTCCCGACATATAACTTTGAAACCGAAGAGCATGTGGAAACAACCACAGCTACCCCAGCCGTTAAGTTCGATGATAAACTGAAGGATGAGATTCTAAGCCAGATTCATGAAGAAAAAGCTGTGATCGTTCATTGCTCCTACAATGCTGCAATAGATGGTGGTATCAGAATTTGGAACTCCACCTTTCTGATCGACAAAGCCTCAGGTGATCGCAGCAACATGCACCATGCTGAAAACATCTCCATTGCTCCTGAATGGACATATGTACCAGAAGGAAAGACTTACCGATTCACCTTGATCTTTGCACCCCTATCGAAATCATGCGAGTTCTTTGATTTGTTGGAAGATATTCCTCAGGCTGGCGGGTTCTTCATTCAGAATATCAAGCGGAACAAGAGTGATGTTTACCATGTGAAGATTTAGAAATTTTACCTATAGACAAGATATTTAACCAATGAAAGTAATAGCAATAAACGGAAGTCCGAAAAAAGAAGGGAACA
>DAONDQ010000187.1:0-3901 GCA_035402645.1 Candidatus Cloacimonadota bacterium
GGTTGTGGCAGAAGAGTTTTCTTGTTACTTCTTTGTCGATACAAAGAAGTAAGATGAATGATCCGTGGGTATGAAAACCCACTCCATTAACAGGTTGGAAAACCTGTGGTACGATTAGGATTTCAATCTTCCTGAAACCATGAGACGCCCAGGTCGGTCGTCTCTACGAAAGAGGGACGCAACACATTGCGCCCCTACGAGATCTAATCTTTTATTTTGAGTTTCTTCTTCAATTCCTTATGAAGACTGGTCACATTATCATCTGTAAATCCCATGTCTTCACTGTTCTCGGCTTCAGGGCTTAATTTCATACCTGTTTCCAGGTTTTGGAGAGCCAGTTTGTATTCTTTCAATTGGTATTGGGTCTTTGCCAACCAGATATAGGCATCATAATGCTCTTTATTCGTTTCCACGGCTTTTTTCAGCGATGCTTCGGCTTCCTTGTATTTTTTGGTCATGTAGAGGGCAGTTCCCTTATGACGCCAGGGGCATGACCAATCGGGAATACTGTCATTCAGTGACTGATATAATGGAATTGCATCTTCGTATTTCTCTTTTTCGAGGAAGTAGTTTGCCAACTGGAATTTGCTTCCTGCATCCAGATTCATACGATTGGGATAAAGTTCCTGAACCAGTCTCTCGGCTTCATAATTGGCAATCGTTGCCATCAGTATCTTGGTCGATGAAGAGGTTGAATCTTTAGCCAAGGCTTGATTGCAGGCATTCCAAGCATCCTGGAATGATTGTGTGGTCGGATTTTGAAAGTACATTTGCACAGGTGATTTTTCAGCTGCAAAGGCAAATGTGACCAGTGTTATCAAGATGAACAAAACATAGTATCTCATGTATTCTCCCAAATAACTTATTGTTGAACCATAAATGAAAATAGTGATGATTTAGGGCAAATCATTTTTCAAAATGTCCCATTCTTATTATAAAGAGAGGGTGTTCAAATATGGATTTCTCCCTTGTGGTAAGGGAGCGCTGTGTTGAGTCTGTCGAAGCGGCAGGAATCCAGGATCTGCTGACGCATACCACATCAAACTCATCCTTCACAAGACCTCCCTTAATCCCCCCTTCCCAAGGGGGGAAAGAAATCTTCAATCTTCAATCTTCAATCTTAATTCTTCAATCTTCAATATTTGCAGCCGTCGCGTCGCTTAAAAAGCGAACGATCCACCGTCTAAAAGACGGCGTTCCAGCTTGATTTCATTTGACAAATAATTTCAGTCTCTCTGCATGAATTCATTTTACCAGGGAGTTTAAAGATGTATAATACTGAGGAAATCAAAATGATCGCAACCTGCGGGATCAATTGCGGAGGATGTCCGGCTCATTTATGTAAGGATAATCCACAAATGCTGGAAGCAATTAAGTCCAAAGCGCTGAACAAAGAACTCGTTCCCTGCAACGGATGCAGACCCAACCAGGGGAAATGTGCCTTCCATGAAGGTGACTGCGCAACGTATGAATGTGCAGTGAAAAAGGGTGTTGATTTCTGCTTTGAATGCAATGAATATCCCTGTTCAAAACTATATCCCTGTGCTGACAAAGCTGAAGTGCTTCCGCATAACATGAAGATACTGAATCTGACCTATATCCAGAAATATGGGATCAGGGAATTTTTGAAGCAATATACGGACATCTTTACCCGCTATTATAAAGGCAAAATGTCGATCGGAAAGGGACCTCAGTTATAATTAAAAGTTAAAAATTAAAAGTTGAAGATAACAGGAGAATAATTCATGGCATGCAATAATCAAAAGGAAAATGCTGCGAAATGCAATTGCACATATCCCTGCTCACGCAAGGGCAACTGCTGTGAGTGTATCCGTTATCACCGTTCTGCAGGAGAATTGCCTGCATGTTATTTCAATACGGCATTTGAAAAGACTTATGACCGTTCCATTAACAACTATCTAAGGCAAATAGGAAAATAAGCAGATCAAATTGATATTCTTGTGTAGCTCAGCACTCATTGTAGGAAGTATCAGCCTGTTTGTGCTACTCGGCATTGCCATGTATGCAATACGAAATGTTAATTGGTACGGACAGGAATAATCTAGATCTTGAAAAGCCGGGCGACTATCCAAGTCGCCCTTTTTTTATAATATATATTGACGAAAAAGACGGTCATCTGCATGTAAAGAGTGTTTTTGATTATTGCCCTGATAACATCGAATTACAATGAGGGGAGCAATGGAAAAGAAGATATCGGATTTTTATCAGAAACTTTTTGAATATTCCTCAACACCACTGATTATTTCGGACCCAAAGACCTGTGAGATCATCGATGTGAACAATGCAGCATGCAAGTTTTACGGGTATCAAAAAGAAGAATTGATCGGAATGCAATTAAGTGATATCGATAGCATGACAGATTGCGGAATACCTTCGGATCAAATGAAATCAGGTTCTGTCCAAATGAAATACCATCGGCAAAAAGACGGTACCTCGATTCCGGTTGAAACTTCTGTTACGGATATTCATTTCGATGATTCCTATTATCGTGCATACTCGGTACGATCTGTAACTGATATACTGAATATGAATGATTCCTATAACCGCTCCCTCTTCGATGAATCACCTGTATCCCTATGGGTTGAGGATTTCTCGCAGGTATATGAATATCTGCAGAAATTCAAGGATAAAGGGATCCATGATTTCCATCATTACCTGGATGAGCATCCTGAGATTACGAGTGACTGCATCAGGCTTCTTCGTGTCATTGACGTGAACCATGCGACCCTGAAAATGTATAGAGCGAGAAATCTGAAAGAATTGATCGATAACTTGCATATCGTGATGCAGGAAGATGCCATTCTCCAGGTAAAAGAGACTCTGATCGCGCTTTTCGAAGGCAGGAAGCAATTTATCCAGCAAGGCTCGAATTATCGATTGAACGGTGAAAGAATGGACGTATCCATGTCCTGGATGATCACGGGAGATCACATAGATTCATATCGTAGCGTAATTGTTTCTTTCCTGGATATGACCGAAATTAAAAAAGTCCAGAGTGAATTGGCGGAGAGCGAACAGTTATTCAAGGGAGTCTTCCAGCAATCTTCAGAAGGTATCGAGATCGTTGATTCAGAAGGCTGTATCATTGAATGGAATACAGCACTTGAGAAATTGACGGGAATAATGCGTTCGGAATGTCTTGGAAAGACGTACTGGGAAATTGAACAGAAGATTTCAGCCAAGGACAAAGAGGTTCAGGAAGATATCGAAAGAAGAGGCCGTGAATTCCTTTCTTCATTGAATAATTCAGATGATTTTGAAATTCCACAAACGTGGGAATACACATGGTTCACTCGTGACGGACAGCAAAAATACATCCATATCACGACTTTCCAAATCGATACGAAACGTGGGAGAATGCTTGTTTTCCTGTTCAATGACATTTCTGCTGCCAAACGTTCCCAATTATTGACAACATCGATTCTTGAGATCACGAAAGCAGTCAATTCCACTCCAAACCTGATCGAACTATTCCGCTCTATACAACATTCACTATCCAAACTCATCAATGTGGATAATTTCTATATTGCGTTTTACAATGCTGAACATAATATCATTACCCTGCCTTATCATATCGATGAGATTGACGATGATGCAAGCCCGATCATGGCAGATAACCTGCACTCACTCACGGCACAGGTCATCAGGGCGGAAGAACCAATGCTGTTGAGTCAGCACGAAATTGAAGAGAGAACGAATCGGGGTGAAAGTATAGGCATCAGTGCAAAAGTCTGGGTCGGAGTACCCCTGAAAATCGATAACACTGTTATCGGTGCAGTGGCAGTCCAAAGTTATCATAATCCCAATCAATATACCTACCAGGATATGAAACTGCTGGAGTCAGTATCTGAACAGATCGCCATTGCCATTCAGAAGAAGA
>DAONDQ010000188.1:0-3829 GCA_035402645.1 Candidatus Cloacimonadota bacterium
AGAAATTCCAGGGCTTGAAGTATTTTTTCTCAGAAGCAAGAAGTGAAACTGTGGTAGAGAAGGTCTGGCAGGAAGTAGCTTTACATTTAATGGGAGATGAAGATCTTTTCCAGAAGGTACAGGAGTTCACCTATCGCGCTGAAAAAATAGCCAAATCTTTGAACTATGACATCATACATTGCCATGACTGGCTCACATATCCGGCTGGCATGATAACGAAGAAGATTAGTAATAAACCGTTGGTGGTTCATATTCATGCTACTGAATTCGACCGTTCCGGGGGAGCGGGGGATGAACGTATCCATAAGATTGAACATGCAGGAATGGTATATGCAGATCGTGTGATCGCTGTATCGAAATATACATCCCAAATGATCATGTCGAGATACAGAATCGATACGATGAAAATTAGGATCATACACAATGCCTATTCAATAGACGATTCAGTTGTATTCCAGAGAAAAAGAATATTTAGTGGACCGACCATATTGTTTCTTGGGCGTATCACGCTACAGAAAGGTCCAGATTATTTTCTTGATGTTGCTGAAAGAGTGTTGCAATCACATCCTGAGGCGAGATTTATCATGGCCGGTTCGGGTGATATGGCGAGGAAAATTCTGAGGAAGTCAGCATCAATGAGGTTAAAGAACCGCTTTCTTTTTGCCGGTTTCCTTAATCGGACACAAGTAGAGAAGATATTGGGTGCCTCTGATATCTATATGCTGCCATCTGTTTCTGAACCTTTTGGCATTGCACCTTTGGAGGCAATGGCTTATGGTGTGACTGCCATTATATCGAAGCAGGCTGGAGTAGCAGAAGTCGTCAACAATGCATTCAAAATAGATTTCTGGGATATCGATCGAATGACTGAAACACTGAATTACTTGTTGGATAATCCTGATGTATGCGAAGAAATGGGTAGAAAGGGGAAGCTGGAAGTACATCAGATTGAATGGGATGCGGCAGCCTCTAAAATCAACGAAGTCTACACGGAACTTGTTCAATAACGAGATGCAGGAGATATTCCATGCTTAATTTTGTATTTTATTTTCAAGTTCATCAACCCTATCGTCTCAGGCATATTAATGTGCTGGATATTGGAACGGGTCAAGATTATTTTAATGATGAACTCAATCGCATGGTAATGAAAAAGGTAGCAGAGAAATGTTATCTACCAACAAATTCACTTATGCTTACACTGATAAAGAGGTTCTATCCAAAATTCAAAATCTCCTATTCCATCACTGGTGTTGCTATTGAACAGTTCAAAAAGTACACACCTGAAGTTCTTGAATCATTTCAGGCTTTATCAGAGACAGGATGTGTTGAATTTCTGGGGGAAACATATTTCCATTCTCTAGCATATCTCTATGATACGAATGAATTTCTTGATCAGGTCAATATGCACAGAGATCTTATGAAGCATGAGTTCAATGCTGAAACCGAAACATTCAGAAACACTGAATTGATTTACCAGGACCGATTATCTGATATTATTTACGAAGTGGAAGGTTTCAAAACGATACTCACAGAAGGCGTTGATCGGATCATGAAGTGGAGAAAACCACTTTATGCCTATAAAAATTACACAAAAACTATGAATCTTCTGTGTAAATATTATAAAATGTCTGACGATATAGCATTCCGATTTTCCAATAAAGGATGGGAAGAATTTCCATTAACGGTCGATAAGTATGTCAACTGGGTAAATCAATTGACATTAAGCGAAGATAAGAATAGGAATCTATTCTTGAATCTATTCATGGATTATGAGACTTTCGGAGAACACCAATGGGCAGAGACGGGGATTTTTCAATTTATGGAGAAATTACCGGAAATGGTGCTTGCATTACCACACTTGGGTTTCATCTTTCCGAAAGAGGTTTCTGATTATGCAAATTATCAACAGGAGGCACTCTCGATTCCTGACCCAATTTCATGGGCGGATGAACAAAGAGACTTATCTGCTTGGTTGGAAAATGACATGCAGAAGAATGCGATTGAAACTCTGTATGAGTTATTCATGAAAATCAAAATGAAAGGTGATGAGAGTTTACTCAGGCAAGCAAGACTGCTAAGTACTTCAGATCATTTTTACTATATGTGTACCAAGTATTTCCAGGATGGAGATGTTCATAAATACTTCTCACCATACGATTCACCAGATCAGGCTTATATTTACTTCATTAATGCATTGGCAGATTTAGAAGAAAGGTTGAGTTAATATGCAAAGAGATTTAAACGCACGCGTCATGATCCTTGAAGACGATAAATATCTTGCAAACCAGATGCGCAAGATCATCGAAAGTTATGGTTATAAGGTACGTGTATTTCATGAAAGCACAAGTTTCATCAATGAATATCAAGATTTTAATCCGGATGTCGTATTATTGGATATTCACCTTGTGGGTAGTCCACATGATGGAATATGGGTTATGCGACATTTGTGCAATGACTTTGATACAACATCAAAGATCATCGTGATTTCCGGTGAAGCAAGCACTCTCCAGGTGGACGAAATACGCCGACTCGGTGCTTATACTTTCATGGAAAAGGGTGCTAACTTTAACCTGAATCAATTGCTTCTAAATGTTGAGAATGGAGTTCAACTACGCAGACAGGAAAGTGAGAACCTTCATCTTCAAATCGAGAACCTCAATTTAAAAAAACAACTGATAAAGCGATACCCTTTTATTGGAGAATGCAATTTAATTAGAGAAGCAAGGCAAAAACTCGAGAAATTTGCAAAAGCTGATGAAGATATTCTAATATTTGGTGAAACCGGTACAGGTAAAGAAATAGCTGCTCATTATTATTACCAGCTTTCACCACGGTTTGCGAAAACTTTCCACACGATTAATTGTAGTGCTTTAACAGAGACCCTCATTGAATCAGAACTATTTGGGCATGTAAAAGGTGCATTCACGGGTGCTGACAGAAACAAGATAGGATTCTTTGAGAAATGTGACAAAGGAATCCTATTCCTTGATGAAATCAGTAACCTGAGTTTGATATCTCAGGCAAAGATACTCCGTGCTATTGAATACAATGAAATACAGGTGGTTGGTGGCGCAACGAGAAAAGTCGATACCAGGCTTATTTTTGCATCGAATGAGAAATTGGAATCATTGATCAATGATGGTAAATTCAGACAGGATCTGTTTTATAGAGTCGAAGGAAATGTCATCATACTACCTCCCTTACGTGATAGGGGAGAAGACATCTTACTCCTAATGCAATTCTTCCTTGAAATGTATTCGCAGAAGTATCCAATCCCAAGCAATCTTGATTTACATGCTATAAAGGGTGATCTCCTCAAATATCCCTGGCCTGGTAACATTCGGGAATTGCGGAATTTCTGTAAACACATCATGATCAACGAATCGCAACTCGATAATAAGGTGATTTCGAAATACATGGCATTGAAAAGTTCAAATTATCGTGCAAATAGTTCCGACCAAGTACAGAAATACCTGGATTTGGAATCGATCAAAGATAGTGTTGCAGCTTTTGAAAAAGACTATCTCATCTATCATTTGCAGAAGAATGACTGGAAAATCAATGAAACTGCTACGAATGTAGGTCTTGAGCGTACAACCCTCTACAAAAAAATGAAACAGTATAATATTTCGAAAGATGAAATGAAAAACTCGATCAGACGATGAAAAAGAATCTTTCATTAAAGGTCCTTGCCTTAGTTGTATCCATCATCATTTGGATTCAAGCGATGTTGATCAAGCATCAGGGGACGGATATTAGTCTCCCGGTCAAATTGATCAATGTTCCTGAGAAAATGACATTTAGTGAGCCTGTATCTCAATCTGTACGG
>DAONDQ010000189.1:0-3816 GCA_035402645.1 Candidatus Cloacimonadota bacterium
CAGTGTAGAAAGCTATCCCGTAGCAAGGTAACACTTAAACCATGCATACAGTTTGAGAGATATGATTTATATCAGCCACACTGAAAAAAAATAATAAAATATGCCTTGACAAACATCTCAAGTATAGCTAACTGCACTCAACAAACAAGTAGGTGTTTAGAGAGATGTTAGAATCTAGCAATGTTTCTTTTCTGATAATCGGTATGGAGAAGTCATGAAAATTGAGTTATTATTGTTGATACTCGTTATCTTTTGCTGTGGGGCTTTAGATGCGCAGCTGCTTTCACAATACACTTATTCTGTTGAATCGAATGGGAGCTTGGAAGATATCAGCAGTGGGAGCACCTACTTGTTCTCTCCGGGGCCATTTAGAGACGATTATGCTTCGAATGTCACCCCAATCGGCTTTCAATTCAAGTTTGGCTTGATTGACCACACCAGCTTTTCGGTAAACACTAATGGACAATTACAGTTAGGCACAACAAGAATTTCTGCGACTGAAGCTCTTACAGCAGCTAATCGGCATATTCTGGCAATTCTGGGAGGGGATAACTCCCTTATAGGGTCCGGGTGGATACGTTATAAAGTGGTAGGTGCCGCTCCAAATCGTAAGCTTGTAGTAGAATTTGTAAATGTTAGGACCTCATCCAATACAAGTGCTCCAGCAAACTACTGCAACTTTCAGATTTGGTTGCATGAAAGCAGCAATGTGGTTAAGTACCTGTATGGAAGCATGTACAATACCAGTGCGTCTAACATTAGCAGGTATATATTTCTCTCCGGTTCAAACACCTCAAATCAAATATTATCAATAAAACTTGAGAATGCACAACCAGTAGTTACCAATGGGTTATATAGCATGTACTTTACAGCCAATAGCTATATTAGTGCCCTTCACAGCACAGAAAATGGTCAACGCAGGGTTTTTACGTTTACTCCTCCGAATTTATCATCGCCCCCACAACCAGCAAATATCGTATTCCCACAGCAAATGCAAACCAACTTCAATACTACACTTGGACTGCAATGGTCATATGGTGGAGGTTATGTTACCGGATATAGGCTATACATAGGAACTGATAACCCCCCAACGAACTACACTAATGGGACAGATGTTGGCATGGAAACTCAGTGGAACGACTCGGCGCAATTCGACTACAATACTCTATACTATTGGCGAGTTGTACCATATAACCCAAGTGGTTCTGCCATAGAATGTCCTGTTTGGAGCTTCGAAACCGCAGCACCACCTCTTATCGATAATTATCCACTCTATGATAGTTTTGAGGTATCAACAGACCATAATGGTCCAATTCTGCATTGGAGTCAGACATTGGCATCTGAATCATCCTCTTTGTGGTGGGGCAATACTTCTACTCTGTATAACAGAACCCCCAGGACCGGTGATGTTAACGTTTGCCTTTACAGACCAGCAAATACATGGATGACCAGGCCTATGGATGTCAGTTCAGGAACAACTTATATAGTAGAATTTTGGGCGCGTCAGGATAAGGCAGCAAGCAGTAATACAACAATAGGTGTTTCCATTGGTAGCGGAACAGCAATTGGAGATTTTACCACTGTAGTAGTCCCTCAAACAGCTGTAGGGAATGGTGATTACCAAAGATTTGCAGGGTACTATACGGCTGATAATTCAGGTGTAGTTTACTTAGGCATCAATGGGATTGTTGCCTCCGCTGCTACAACAATAGCCATGGTAGTGGATGACATTACTATCAGAGAAGCTTCACTATCAACACACTTGTACACATCTCAGAATTCAATAGACTTCGGAGAAACAGAGATTTATACTCCATCAAAAAGAATGATTACTATCACAAACTATAGTGCAGTTCCCATCACAATAAACGAGTTTCAGATAGATAATGCTGATTTTTGCATAACTTCGCAGCACACCATGCCATTAACACTTCTGCCAGGACAACAAATAGATCTTCAATTGGCTTTTTTTCCGCTTAGCGCAGGGGTTTCCAATGGAATTCTACATATTACCGGAAATTCAATACCCATACATATACCAATTTTAGGTCAGTGTTTTGATACGACAATACAAATTTTTCCTCATTCTGAGAACTTCGATACATCATCAATTCCAAATCTTCCCTTGGGATGGAGCAGGTATACAAGCTCTACCAATACTGCTAATCAACCATCAGTTCTGCTTGTAGGTGATGCACCATTCTCAGAACCAAATTGTGTTAACATATGGAACCAAGCGACTTCCGGCACGAGTACCAGCTATTTAATCAGTCCTCCCCTTGGTGAAGAGCTTACTAATCTATATGTGAAGTTTTACGCCAGAAGTGCCTTGAATTCAGTTAATGTTGACCTTTATGCAATGGACTACACTCCCTCAGGATACCAATTCACCTTCATCATGAGTAATAGCGTTCTTGGTTATTATAGTTGGTATTGTATCGATATTGGTCAGTATGCGGTATCAGGTAGACGATTTGCCTTTAGAGTACAAAATGCAAACAATACGCGATCTGTTTTTATTGATAATGTAGTCTTTGAACTTAAGCAGGCTGCTCCTCCAAATGCTGCAGCTATTATTTATCCTACGGATCAACAAACAGTTCCATTGCACCCATTACTAGCCTGGAAGAAAGCTGTTGAGGGAATCCCGGCAACCACGTACAAGGTGTATCTAAACCAAACTGGAATATTCACTGAAGTTGACTTGATTTATCAGGGTAGCTACGAAAGCCAGCTTATGAATAACGACATCTCGGGTAATGAGTATTTCTGGAAAATTGTAGCTTACAATGAGCACGGCACAGCTTCAAGTTCAACTACCGGTAAGTTTAGGATTGCATTAACCGATCAATTAGCGCAGAGATTCCCTAACAGCACTTTCCCACCAGCAAGTTGGCAGTCAACGGGAGGTTTCTCTGCCATTTATAATCAAGCAGATTACAGTGCAAGCTGTTCACTATCGAATAGCTACCAAAGTTTACTTTCAACGCCGAGTTTGAGTATCCAAGCCAATGATTATTTACAGTTCTATGCTTATACTTCCGGCAACAGCCAAGCGGCAGCTTTGGAGATTGTATATTCAGCAGACAGGGTTACGTGGAATACTATAGGAGATGCGATCTTAATCCCGGAAACTTGGGGCTGGAGGTTGTTCACGGTACCTCTGGGGATGCTGTCTGGAGGTAACTGGTATCTGGGTTTCAGAGTAGCATCCACCGGAATTTCAGGAAGAATCTACATAGACAACATTGTCGGACCAATGATGACACCTACATTGCCCTTAGCCGTGACGCTTGTATCACCTGCAAACGGTGCCCAGAATATACAAGTTAATAGCAGTTTATCTTGGCAAGCTCCAACAACACAAGGTGGTATTCCCTACGGTTACAAACTGTATCTGGATTATCTGAATCCTCCTGCCACATGCATTGATACTTTAACCAGCCTAACTTACACTCCGCAGCATAATTTGATGTATGGGACTACCTACTATTGGAAAGTAGTAGCTTATAATTCTGCAGGTGAATCTATCCAAAATGCTATCTCTAGCTTCACGACCAGAGAATACAACAATGTCTCTTTCCCCTATGCGAACAACTTCACTGCTGCGAATGATGCCGTTTTCACCCAGACATATTCAGGTACGACGCCAAAAATGATCTGGTTCCATTCATCCACAAATATAGCTGGAGGCTCAGCCGGAGAAATGCGAGCTGAGGGTATTAATGCCACAGGAACATACCGATTAATTTCACCAGGCTTGACAACTCTTGGACAAAGTGCTTTTTTACTAAGATTTAAAACAAGCTGGGCTAC
>DAONDQ010000190.1:0-3781 GCA_035402645.1 Candidatus Cloacimonadota bacterium
AGCCGGTAGAGCAGAGGCCTGAAAAGCCTTGTGTCCCCAGTTCGATTCTGGGTCTTGCCACCATACATTTGAGGCACTCTTGTGAGTGCCTTTTTTCTTTTTTGAACTCATGGGAGTTTTCAGTATGTACCTACTAAAAAATCTGCAAATTCCGATACAGAAAGAACCAGATATTATGACCTTCTTATGCAGAAAGATAGGGATTTTCCCCAAGCAGGTACTCCATTTTGAGACTACAATGAGATCGATCGATGCCAGGCATCGGGATTCTCTCAAATACAATTATACTCTTTTGCTTGAACTGGATTCACCGATTCCAACACATCCTGATTTGATATTGCATAGTGAACCGGTAGAAGAACATTTAAACCCTATTCTTGTATCCGACGAGCATCCATTCATTATTGGCACAGGCCCGGCAGGATTATTTTGTGCCCTGGGCATGGTTGAAAAAGGTTTAAAGCCCTATCTTTTCGACAGGGGAGACGCTCTTGATGAAAGATGCAGGAAAGTGAATGAATTTTGGGAAAAAGGAATTCTCGACCCCGAAACGAATGTCCAATTCGGTGAAGGTGGAGCAGGCACTTTCTCTGATGGAAAACTTACAGCAAGGAATCGCAGTTTTTTCAGCGGGAGGGTTTATCATCATTTTATACAATTCGGTGCAGATGAATCCATCCAATATGATGCTTTACCTCATCTCGGTACTGACTTGCTAAAGGAAATCCTAAGGAATATTCGCGCATATCTGGAAGAAAGAGGATGCAGATTCTTTTGGAAACACAAGTTAGACAATATCACGATGAATGAAAATCAAATCAGGGAAGTCACCATCAACGGCGTGAGCTATTGTCCTGAAATTGTAATTCTTGCAATTGGAAATGCTGCAAGAGACACCTTCGAACTTCTTCGTGAAAAGAACATCCCATTACAGGCAAAACCATTTGCCATCGGATTTCGTATTGAGCATAAGCAGGATTTTATCAATGAAAGACTATACGGAAAGCATGCTGATCTTACGCTGACCGGTCCTGCAACCTACCGGTTAACTGCCAAATACAAGCAGAGAGGTGTTTATAGTTTTTGCATGTGCCCGGGTGGGGAAGTGATTGCTGCTTCCTCTGAATCGAAAATGCTTGTAACGAACGGAATGAGTAATCATGCGCGAAATGGACTATATGCAAATAGCGCTATTGTGACTTCAGTTGATATGAATGATTTTGGTAACGATTCACTGGCGGGGATGAGGTTTCAAAGACAAATTGAGAGTGCTGCCTTCAACGAAAACTATGCGGCTCCAATACAGAAGGCAACTGATTTTCTACATGGTAAGCTGACTTCCGATGCGATTATTACTACTTACAAACCAATGACAAGAAGCCAGGAATTAACGTCAATCTTTCCTCAGGATATAGTTCTTGCCTTAAAAAGTGGTTTGATTACATTTAGTCATCGCATCGAAGGTTTCACAGACCAAGGGATACTGATAGCACCTGAAACAAGAACATCATCACCCATACGAGTTTTACGAGAGCAAGTGACAGGTGCCTCGATCGGGTTGAGAAACTTGTATCCCATTGGTGAAGGTTCAGGTTATGCCGGGGGAATCATCAGCAGTGCTGTTGATGGTTATAGATTAGGGCAAAGATTTTCGAAATGATATTCACAATCAACCATAACATAAAGAGATGAAATTATGATTAAAACAGATGTATTGATCGTAGGTGGTGGACCTGCCGGCTTATCTGCAGCCAATGCTGCTGCCGTAAGGGGTGTTTCGGTTCTCTTATTGGAGAAATCGAGGGAAATTGGTTACCCGGTTCACACGAGCGGTGGAAGTTGGATTCGAGAATTAAAAAAACTCGGGATTCCCGAAAAATTCATGAATCCAATATCTCGTGTCGATTTCATGGTCCATGACGATAAAGCCACCTTTGATTTTGATGTTCCGGTTGCCTGCGTACTGGATGTCAGAGGACTTTACCAGCATCTTGCCGAGGAAGCAGCTTTACAGGGTGCCACGATCAGAATCAATGCGAATGTCATAGAGCCTATCCTGGAACGGAATATGATCGTTGGTGTGAAAGCAATTCGGAATGGTGTGGAAGAAATCATTCGCGCTAAGGTCGTCATCGATGCAAGCGGATTTCATAGTATCATCACCAGAAAGCTCGGTTTTATGGATGAAATCACAAGTTATGGCTACGGAGCCGAATATGAGATCATTACCGGAAACTGGAAGCCGGATCATGTTGCATTGCTTTTCGGGTCACATTTTGCCCCTAATGGTTATGGTTGGATATTCCCGTGTGGGGAACACAGAGTTAGAATTGGGACTGGTATCATTTTTCCCGAAACAAAACAGGATCCAGTCCGCCTTCTCGATAAATTCATGGAAAGCAATGATGACATTGCACGAATCCTTCGCCCTTATAGTTTGATGGAAGTACATTTAGGTTCAGTACCGAATTCCGGTGTGATCAGGCAAACTTATGCAGACCACTTCATCTCTGTCGGTGATAGTGCCGGTCATGTCTCGGGAATTGCCGGTGAGGGCATCAGATATGCCATCGACATTGGAAGAATGGCTGGTAAAGTGGCAGCGGACGCTGTCCTGGAAAGTAAAACCAATGCAGCATTCTTGAAACAATATGAAGCATTATGGAAAAAGAAATATGAAAAGAATTTCAGAATTTCTCATATCATTAATCAAAAGATCAGGCAATATACAGATGAAGAATGGGAAACCCGGATCAAAATGCTGCAAAAGGTCGATAAAGATATTGTCATCTCTCTCATGAAAGGGAATTACGATGTAAATCTGGTCTCTCTGACTCTCCGCAAGAACCCGGACCTGCTCATGCGTCAATCATTCAAACTCATACGAAAGATGATGGGTATCAAATCGTAATGTAAAGTTAAACTTCATATAAGAGATCATATGAAAAAGCGTTTTGCTCCAATAGCAGGAGTTCTTTTCAGCTTCATCCTTTTAGGAGTGGCTTTCTTCATCATTCATACAAAACTGAAAGCATTTCACTATCATGAGATTGTCTTTGCCCTTCATAGTATATCGAAAATTCATATTCTATTAGCTTTATGCGTCACGTTCGTCAGTTATATCGTCATGACTTTCTACGACTTTCTTGCCTTGAGATACATTCATTTCAAACTTCATTATTTTAAGATCTCGTTTTCATCCTTTATCAGTTATTCTTTCAGCAATAGTATGGGGCATCCGCTCATCACGGGAGCTGTCAGGTACAGGTTGTATTCTGCATGGGGATTGAATGCAATAGATATAGCGAAAGTCGTCGCTTTCTGTACATTTACTTTGTGGCTGGGCTTTGTTTTTCTTTCAGGTTTATTCTTTACCATAGCTCCCATGTCAATCCCAACAGGATTCCATTTTCCATTTAACTCCTTGCGGGTATTGGGGATCATTTTCCTCCTGGTAGTGGCTTCCTATTTTGTTTTAGTGTTTTTCAGACGAATCAAGATACCATTCAAAAAATGGAGTTTCGAATTACCACATCCGGGAATCGCCATCAGTCAGATCATTGTTTCTTCACTTGATTGGATGTTGGCTGGAACCGTCCTTTTCATACTTTTACCGCAGGGAAGTGGGATCCATTATCTGACTTTCATGAGTTTCTATCTGCTTGCTCAGGTCATTGCTGTCATTAGCCAGGTACCAGGTGGTATCGGTGTTTTTGAATCCTTGATGCTTGTGCTGTTAGGGAATACATTTACGCCGACCATGACCATGGCAGTGTTGCTT
>DAONDQ010000191.1:0-3770 GCA_035402645.1 Candidatus Cloacimonadota bacterium
AGACCGGAAGCAGCGACTCTTGCTATCGTTTCTCTTCCGCTGCTTCGTCCTCCACCACGATAATCATATATCTTAAACTTCTTGAAATATGTATAATCAGCATGACCTGGACGAAAGACGTCCCGAATCACTTGATATGCACTTGAATCCGCATCCTCATTATAAACCACGAGGCAGATCGGCATTCCAGTTGTTTTCCCTTCAAAGACACCTGACAATATGTGAATTCTGTCTTTTTCTTTTCTTTGGGAACTAAATTTGGAATCTCTGGGTTTTCTTTTGTCGAGAAGGGATTGTATTTCTTGCAGGGGAAAATCAATTCCCGGTTTGATATCTTCTATCACTACACCCAATGCGGGTCCATGGCTTTCACCAAAGGTAGTGATGCCAAAGAATCTGCCAAAAGAATTTGATATCATTTGAATAGACAGTTAAATGGTGCTAAAAGCCTTTCCTCGAAAATCTGGATATGTTCTTTTCCGGAATCACGCAATTCCTGCATGTGCTTCACAAGCCTTAATTCTGTATCGATATGCGCCAAACGTGTTTCCAGGATATCCCTGATATCTTCGAAAGGAAGAATTTTCGGTTCATGTCGTCCGACAAGCATCAAAATATGATATCCCAGCGGTGAAGGGAATGGTTCGCTGATTTCATTCATCGCCAGATGAAAAGCAACATCATCGATCTCTTTCATCAGTTTCCCACGATGAAAATATCCGAGGTCATCACATTTTTCGGAACGCGGGCATTCAGAGAATTTGGATGCAACATATTGAAAATCGGCTGGGGATTTGATTCTTCTGCGAACAGCAATCGCCCTTGCATGATTCTTCTCACCCAAGCCTCTGATCAGGATATGCTGGCAACTTACTTCTTCCTGTGTTTGGAAGAGTTCCAGATTGCTCTCATAGAATTTTCTCATTTTCGCTTCAGGGATTTGTAGTGGTTCATTCTGAAAATTCTCAATATGTTTCTTGATTAGTATCTTATTGTTTATGATATTCTTAACATCACGTTCTGAAAGGTGATTCTTCAATAGCATTGATGAATATTCTTCTTCTGTATCGTATTCATTGATCATGTCGAATAACTCAGAATCATATTCCTCGGGATCAATTTCAATATTCTCATCAATGGCTTCATGCAATAGCAGATACCGATCGATTATGACTTGCAGTGCTTTTTTCTGGAGAGTGCAGATCATAAAATTATCGACAATCATCCCTAATTTATCCAGTTCCCGCATAAATTCACTTCTGCGTATTTCATATTCATAGACTTTGGCCACTATTTCCATTGTAAAACCCCAGTATCTTGGATTTATAAACATCTACATATTAGAAATAAAATGCCCTATCGATTTCTTTACTGCATATATATTAATATTTTCCAACGATGATGCAAGGTCAAATTCACATTTATTATACCAGGTAAACTGACGCTTTGCATAATTTCTGGTATGCTGCTTTGCTTTATCCAGGCAATTGTCCAATGAATCGTGTTGTTCGAAATAAGGCTTGAATTCCTTATATCCTACTGAATTCATTCCCGGATCTGTCCATTTATATCCAGTATCAAGCAGGTATTCAATTTCCTGTAAAAATCCTTTAGCCATCATGGTGTCAAGTCTTTTCTCGATTCTATCATATAATTCCGGACGTTCAGTCTTTATGTAAATACGGAACGGTTTGAAATCTGATATTTTAAGTTGATTCTTCCAATGCTCCGTTATTGGGATGCCTGTGAATTTCCAAACTTCCAGCGCTCTTAGGGTTCTCTGCGGATCATTTGAACTGATCTTACCCGCTGCTTCGGGATCCACCTGCTGTAAATAATGATGAATGTACTCCATTCCATGAGTATCATATAAACTTCGGATTTCTGATTTGATCGTCTCAGGGATATCGGGAATCTGGAAAAGACCATGAAGTAAAGAGCGAACATAGAGTCCGGTGCCACCTACAATGATGGGAATCTTACGTTTCTCCCATAGATAATGGGAAATTTCTGTTGCCTGTTTTCTGAATTCTCCAGCTGTATAAACTTGCGTGATGTCAAGTATATCGATCAGATGGTGTTTCACTTGTGCAAGTTCATCAGGAGTTGGCTTTGAAGTGCCTATATCCATCAAACGATACACTTGTCTGGAATCTGCAGAAATGATCTCCGTATCCATTTCCAGCGCAAGTGCAAGCGCAAGATTGCTTTTCCCTGATGCAGTTGGTCCTTCAATTGTAATAATGGGAATCATATCAGTCTTTTAAATCTCTTCTCAAGTTCCTGTAGAGGCATTCGTATCATCAGCGGCCTGCCATGCGGGCAGAAATAAGGTACCTGGCAGGCGAAAAGGTCATTGATCAGTACCAGCATTTCTTTTCTGGTCAGCTTCTTTCCAGCCTTGATCGCAGCTTTACATGCCACGGATTTTGCCATGCTATCCCTGAAATCTTCATTTGATTCATATTCGGATTCAAACTGCTTCAGGATTTCGATAAATAAATCTCCACCTTCCCAATCCTCGATTTCGACAGGTATCTCTTCAATGACAATTGAATTTCCGCTGAAGGATTTGATGGAGAAGCCAACCTTGTATAAAGCCTCAAGATTCTGCTCAATTTGTTCCAAAACGATGGAACTGATATACGGTGGAATATCAACGACAATCGGAAAAAGCAATTTCTGTGTCTCAGCAGCTACACCATGCAGCCTGTGAATGATCTTTTCATAGAGAATGCGTTCGTGAGCCGCGTGCTGATCGATGATCATGAGTCCATCTTCCACTTGGATGAATATATATGATTGGTGCAGTTGCCACGGATTGACGAGATCTTCTTCAGAAGGTAGGAAGATACTGATATCCTGTTGCTCTGGCGCTACGACATGAGGCTCTCCCCCATCATGCGACTGAACAGGCCTGCGGGTAAACAGGTCTGGCTGATATAATTGTTCGAATGGCTGACGATAGCTGGAGAAAAAAGGCTCTTTTTTGGGTGGCTGAAAATGACTGCTTGAATTTGAATTACTGATCATACCCGTAGAAGTTGAGAATTCACCATTATCTTCATTGGATTTGGCAACCTCGAGTAAGGTCGAACGAAATCTCTTCTCTTCATATTCCATCAGGGAATTGGATAGAGTATTCTTAACAAATCCATATACAAGTTGAGTATCTCTGAATCGAACTTCTGATTTAGCCGGATGTACGTTGATATCAATCAATTCAGGGTTCATCGATAAAAATAGAATATAAGGCGGTGTATTCCCCTGGCTGAAAATTCTTGTTTTACGGATAAAGGGTTCATAGGCAGTTCGTATGCTGTGCTGGATGATCTTATCCGTAATGAAGCGTCCATTGATGAAAAGATAATGGTAATCGGCAAAACTTGTCTTTTCTTCCTCCAATCCGCCAATATACCCTTCCAGTTGAAGGGCTGGAACCTGATGGTGAATTTTGATCCAATCAGATTGCATGAAAGGTGTGCCAAATACTGCCAGCATCCTGTCGTCTCTGCTCTCAACAGCAGGATAGCTCAATCTTTCCTTCTGATCGACCATCAATTTGAATGCGATCTGAGGGAAAAGGATAGCCTGGTAATGCAGATAATTCAGGATATGCTTCAATTCCACCTGGTCCGTTTTCAGGAATTTCCTTCGTGCCGGAACCTGTATGAATAGTTTCTTCACTATGATCGTCGTTCCGATATTGGCGGCAGTCTTGGATACATTCATGAGTTTCCCATCATGAAAATCCACCTGGGTTGCCAGTT
>DAONDQ010000192.1:0-3768 GCA_035402645.1 Candidatus Cloacimonadota bacterium
ATTATCATGGTGATGCCCTTTCTGTCTTCAGGGATTGGGCTGATAGTCTATCAGCCAGGGGTATCAAAAAGATAAGCGGGAATATCGTTATCCTCGATACTCTGTTCCAAGCTGAAGGATTTGGTCCGGGATGGTGCTGGGATGACCTTGCATACGATTACAGCGCCAAAAGAACGAGTTTCCTGTTCAGGGAGAACCGTGCATCCATGCTGATCATGGGAACGGAAGATGGAAAACCACCTGTAATCATTATGGATCCGGTGGCAGATGGAATGGAGATCGATCGGGTTGAGTTTCATGCCGATATGAATCGCAAATCCGGTGGTAGGGGACAGGTTCTGACATTCAATGACCTGAATAGCAATCCTAGTCCGTCAAGATATGCGAAAAAGGGTACAATTATCATCAATGATGCAATCACAGATAAGAATGCGACCCGAAATTCGATTCAGATCGTTCCCGTTGGAAATGGCTATCGCATTATGGGTGTGATGAAGCCGGATGACAAGGATGAGGAATATGTAGCGCTTTATAATCCCGAAATGACCTCCGCAAACATCTTGAAAATGATGCTGGCAGATAAGGGAATCAAATGCAGTGGTAAGGTCAGGGTGATTCATTCGTTAGCGGAGTTGAAATCGCCTCAGGTTCAGTTGCTTTTCATGCATGAATCTCCGCCACTTTCCAAGATTATTCGGCTGACCAATAAGCAGAGTGTGAATGTCGCTGCAGAAGCCCTCCTGTTGTCATTGGGGAGAGATGCTAAGAATTCAGTAAGAACTTTGAAGGATTCACTTGAAGTCATGGGTATTCCTCGTGATTCAATATGCATTGTGGATGGTTCTGGTTTATCTCGTTACAATCTTTGTACTGCCGAGCAGTGTTCCGACCTGTTGGAAGGGATGTGTGACAGACCTGAGTTTCTTACGTATATCGCATCATTGGCAATTGCCGGTAAGGATGGGTCTTTACTGAAAAGAATGAAGGACTCACCGGCAACGGATCGTGTATTTGCAAAGACCGGTTCGATGCGGTTTGTCAGGAACTTGTGCGGTTATGCTTTAAACCAGAAAAATACCCTGTTGGCATTTTCGATAATGATAAACGGATACCCGAGCGAAAAGGAAATGACAGAACTTGAAGATAAAATTTGTGATTTATTGGCAGGTTCCGGCTTTTAAAACAAACAGGTGAGAAATTCTATTTCCAGGTAAGCACGTTCCCCTGGATTCGAAAGAATAGATGCAGATCAGCACCCATGGCTGCCTTGTAGCGGGAAATTGCGGGATGGTTTGCTCCACAGTAATCAAATATGGAGAATTCATCCTTCAACAGGTGAAATAAGCGATCCATAAAGAAAGGACTTACTCCCGAACTGAAATGGGAAGGATCGGTATAATGCTGCCACGCATATACGGTATCAAGGGATTTATCCATAAGGATCAGAAAGGTAGCTACTATCTTATCATTGATGTAAGCATTGAACTGACGTACAAATCCGTGGTTGAACAGCTCTTCCAATAATTGCACATGACTGTCTTCAGATATGGCAAACATGATTTTCTGACGGTGAACCGTCATCCTCATCAATCTTAGAAATTCTGCAATATTCTTTCCCTCTTCGATACGTACGCCATCACGAGCAGCCTTGTTGAGTAAGTTCCGTTCATTTTTAAAATAATCTGAGGGATCAATTGTCTTGAGAGGGATCAAGAAGGTATAAAGCGGAACGGCTTGCAGTTTTGACCATGTGAAACCACGAACATCACAGACTGATGGAGCAAGATTCATGAATATCTTCTGGAAGTTCTTTTTCATGAATGCGGACAATTCTCTGCAAATATCCAATTTGCGCTGCATCATGCGATTGGGATGCATTCCGGTTTCTAACTTGAAAGTGATATGATGGTAATAATAGAGTTGCGGATTGACTACAGAAGATAAGCCGAATTTCTTTCGTATAAAAATGGGAAGAAAACCCGCCGGTTCATCTTCATCGTATGCAACCAGGCAGCCCGAATCCAATTGATATGCCTTGGCAAAGGTATTCATGAAATCAGGTTGGCTATGTAACGGGAACTCCATTGCCATGGAAGGAAGTTGATTCCATGGCAAATGTCGTATTTGATAAGGCATTTGATCAGGGAACGTATTTTTGGACTGTCTGGAGCAATTCATCAAAGCGGAACGGCTTGATGATATAGTCGGAAACTCCTTCCACCATTGCTTTATAAGCACTATCAACAGTTGGATAACCGGTCATAATGATCACATAGAAGTTAGGATCTTTTTCAAGCAGGAGTTTCATGAGTTCGAGTCCGTTCATGCCTGGCATGACAAGGTCAAGGATACCCAGACGGTATTTCCCGGGTTCGAACATGGTGAGAGCAACCTCAGCGCTTTCTGCGGTTTCCACAACGTAATTGAATCTGTTCAGGTAGTCACTGACCACCTCGCGTAGCAGTAAATCATCATCAACGAGTAAAATTTGACGGTTCATTCTCCACCCCATGTCATTTTGGATATGAGTAATAAATCCTAAACTCAATTAAGATATGATGCATATCTTAACTACATAAATAACAAAATACGTCACGATTCTTTATTCGGTCAATAAAAAAATTCATTTCCGTACTATTTGCATGCTTTGCAAATCACAGAAGAATGTTTATTTCATAGTTCACAAATCAAAAAAATCAGTAAAATAATCCAAAATCAGAAAAAAACTCCATAAAGGCTTGACACTCATAATGCGCTGATAAAAAGTTAATATGATATGTTACATAAGGATTGATTATGATCACAGTAAATATAGATCAGCGACTTGAAAGATTCGATAATGAAATTAAATACAGTTTTGACTTTCTTTTTCAAACACTTGGCTATAGCCACAGATATATTCAGAATCCTGATCAGGTAGGAATTCGTGATATACTGATTCTTTATTGGATGACACATCCTTCACCTGAGGAATTGCTGAATTTCGCTCGGAATAACGTCACGATATACATACCCGTGGAACCTTCATTATTCCAAAAAGGTGAAATGAGCACGGAACTGATACGTACCATGCTGCAGGAGATCAAGCTTCATACCAATACTCCCATATTATCTGAAAAGAAACTTCCGGAAGTTCCTCTCGAAGTATACGCCGGACAAGATGTTTATGGCGGGAAGTTCAATTTTGATCTTGTTGGAAATATCTATTTCCATCTGTCAGGCATGGAAGAAGATGCTGACAAGAAGCGGGACAGACATGGCAGATATCCTGATAATTCGAGCGTTTTCCATGAATACAGGGATACTCCATTTCTTCATAATTTCCTTTGGGCTATGGATAGGATGCTTCGGGATCAGGTGGGGAAGAAAAAACTGGTTCTGGCACAGCGCACATACTGGCCGCAGGGGCAGACTTTTGCAGCCACTGTTTCTCATGATATTGACCATCTGCAGAAGTGGAACCTGAATTCACTCACTTATTCCATCTTTGAAGATATAAAGCTCCTTATTTCGTTTCGCTGGCGTTCCCTGCTGAAGAATGTGTCAAGCAAGCTGAAGTATGTTTTCACGAATTATGAGATGTACTGGAATTTCGAGGAATATCTCAATCTTGATAAGGAATTCGATGTAAAATCAACCTATTATTTGGCACCGTTCAAGTATGATGACATCGATTATGATGCCTGCAAAGACGAGGAACTTCAAGCGATTCTCAAGCATATCCAGACAGACGGACACGATGTGGCAATTATCGATACCTGGAGAAAA
>DAONDQ010000193.1:0-3745 GCA_035402645.1 Candidatus Cloacimonadota bacterium
TATAATCAATTGTCGTCATGGTTTCACCAAAACAAGACTCATGATGTGCACCTTGGATAGAAGTCAAGATGTCCAAATGGTTCTGGGCAAAGAGAGAACATGTGAAGACAGTAAAAAACAGAATCGCGAAACCGTGTTTTTTCATTCAGCACCCCGATCATCTTATGATGGTTGGAGAAATGGCAGCAGAGTGTGAAAAGTCAAACTATATTTCAGGTTATGAAGGCAATAACAAATAACATGCAGATTTTATCATCATGGATCCTCGACACTCCGTTAAGCTCAGTGCCGAGCTCAAGGGGGAATATCTTCATTTTGGAGTTCAAATCGCCTTCGGGATTTTACGTTAGATTGAAAACTGAATGGCGATGCGGACTTCAAAAACCATCTCATACAAGATATGAAGTCCGCACATCCTCCAATCTCGATAGATCACTACTCCCGAAGGATGTTTGAACTCCATATCTTGAATGAGACGCCCGTATAGGTCGTCTCTACTATGTTACAATAAACTTGTTGGATCAATATCGATCGATATCTTAATGGATGAGGGCAAATCCAGCATCCGGTTCAATCTCTCCATGTTCTCGGATAGAATGCTGACGCTCTGTGCCTTGAAAATGAGGTGATACCTGAATTTGTTCTGCAGTTTTGAAATTGGTGCTGGGACAGGACCCAGAACTATCAATTCCTTATTGGGATAGTTCTTTTGAAGAGCTGCTCCTATCTTCCTGATCTTTTCAAGACTCTTGTGCAAGACCTGTTCATCTTCACAGGCAAACAGCACCCTGGCAAGTCTCGAGAAAGGCGGATAGGATAGTTGTTTCCTGAAAACCAGTTCCTTTTCAGCAAAGGCTTCGAAATTGTGATTACGTGCATACTGAATGGCATAATGATCGGGATTGTAGGTTTGGATAATGACTTCCCCAAGCTTATCTCCCCTCCCGGAACGACCTGCAACCTGGGTCAGTATCTGAAATGTCTTTTCTCCTGCCCTGAAATCCGGGACACTCAATGACAGATCGGCAAGGATGACACCCACCAGTGTGACGTTGGGAAAATCCAGTCCTTTTGATATCATTTGCGTACCGAAAAGAATATCCACTTCATTCAGCCTCATGGCATTGAACATGTAATGATAACTGTCTTTTTTCGTGGTGGTGTCCGAATCCATGCGCAGAATGCGGGCAGTGGGGAAGAAAGTCCGCAGTTGCTGTTCCACTTTTTGCGTTCCGGCAATCCCAAAATTGAATGTATGATTTCCGCACTTCGGACATTTTCGCGGTAGAGGAGCCGTATAACCGCAATAATGGCACAGAAGATTCTCATTATGCCTGTGATAGAACAAACTGATATCGCAATCAGGACATTCAAGAAGTTCTCCGCATTTCTGGCATTGTACAAAGGAGGCATATCCCCTTCTGTTCTGAAGCAATATCACCTGTTCCTTTCTGTCCAGCCGTTCCTGGATCTTCTGAATAAGAATATCTGAGAACAGGCTTTCACTTTCAGTTTCCCTCATATCCACGATCTCGACTTTCGGAAGAATGGCTGTGATTGGTCTTTGCTTTAAAGTGATAACCTTATATTTCCCGTTTTGCGCATTATGCCAACTTTCGAGGGATGGTGTCGCACTCCCGAGCACGACAACAGCATTATTGAACTTGGCTCTCAGGATCGCCACATCACGCGCATTATATCGGGGAATGTTGTCCTGCTTGTAACTGTTTTCATGTTCTTCATCCACAATGATCATCCCAACATCGGATAAGGGAGCAAATACAGCACTTCGTGCACCGATGACGATCCTGCATTTTCCAGAATGAATATCCTTCCATTGCTGGAATCTCTCCCTTTCACTCAACTGGCTGTGCAGAATGGCGATTTGAGCTCCAAAAACACGATAGAAACGATCCACCATCTGGGGAGTAAGTGAGATCTCGGGTATCAGCATAAGAACATTTTGACCGAGGGTCAGGCATTTCTCTATACATTGAATATATATTTCAGTCTTTCCACTTCCTGTAATGCCAAAAAGAAGAAAGACATCGTTCTTTCCCAAACTGTTGCGGATGGCATTGATGGCAATGGATTGTTCCTCTGTCAGTTCAAATATCTGACGGGGAGCCTGGTTCTTGGGCAAGATGTCATTCTTTGTTTCGACTTCGCGCTGCTCGATGTGAAGCAATCCCTTCTTTTCCAAGGCATGGATCATTTGATATGTATAAGCATCTGCAACTTGCGCCATGGGAAAACTGTCACCAAGCGCAGAAAAGAATTGGTACGCTTCTTCCTGTTTCGGGGTGAGTGCAGGCATTTCACGAACCTGATCAACGAAGATGAAATTCGCTTTTTTTGGTTTGACCCTTTCATCATAGTTTCTCTTCACTTGGATCAAACCTTCGGATTCGGCTTCTTCAACTAATTTGAAAAACCCCGATGCGCTGAACCGGGATTGGATTTCCGTTACTTTATACCATTCATCATCGGCAAAAGACTCGATTAAAGCATCAAATTTTACATCGCTGTTAGGTTTATCTGATTTCCTGAGTTGCGTCATGATCTCCAGATGAAGCGCTGCGGGAATCAGGGCAAAGACTGCTTTTCCTGGAGCACATTGATAATATCTGGAGATCCAGGAGGCTGTTTTTAAGAGCTCGGGTAAAACGATGGGAGATATATCTACGATATCATGAATCTCCCTGTACTTGATTTTCGAATCGAGTTGGGAGGATGGAATTTCTTCACCAACAATACCTGTCTTGAAGGAATGTCCGAATTGAACGATCACACGGATACCCGGCAGCAATTCGGTTATCGAGGAATAAGTATAAGGCTTATCCACATCGATATTGAGAAAAACCTGGTAATAATGCATCTTCATAGATATGAAAAAGCCCCCTTGGAGGGGGCTTTCCCTTACTCTTTATTAATTCTTGATGAATTGCCAACTGAATGTATAGATAACCGCTTTATTCACTGGTATCTTCCATCTCTCTATGATTGATTTGGCTTTTTGCTTGAATGAGTCAGTGAAGAAACTACCGGGTTTCGTCTTGATCTCCACTCCGGCAATCGCTCCCCCCTCATTGATGTATATTGTAAATTCCAAAGCACCATACATATCACGAATCTGTGATTCCTGGACATACAGATTCTGAATCTGGGGTTTATAGGCAGAAACGTAACTTCTGACACTTCCGAGTTCCGCCTTTATTTCCGGTGGACTGGATGCAATTTCGGTTTCCTTGACTGGTACGATACCTGCTGAAACGAATCTGCTTCTGACAGAACCTATCTGTGAACTGGAAACGATTCTCTGGGCTTCGATCTTGTCTGTTTTACCACCGATGGAAGCTACATCGATTTCTTTGTAACCACGACTCCCGGTGACATTCACGCTACCAGAGAACAGTTCGCCAAGGTTTTGTGTCCTTTTGCCGGTTGGTGCGACGTTGAAGGCAGTTGCTCCATGACCACCGCCATAGATGCCGGAGCCAGTTCCACCACCGGAACCGCCACCACCTTTGCCTTTTCCTTTTCCACCGCCGCCGCCACCGCCGGAACCCAGTCCTTCAGCAACAAGGTCTCTTTCCGTAGTAAGGGCAATGACTCTGCCGGATGAAACACCACCACCATGAGTGGCATTGGGATTAAATCCAAAACGGCTTTCAATTTCACCGGCACCCGTTCCGGTACCTTTTGTTGCTTTCCCTTGTTTCACTGCAGTTTTATTCGCTTCACC
>DAONDQ010000194.1:0-3732 GCA_035402645.1 Candidatus Cloacimonadota bacterium
CATCAACTCTTCAGTTAATTCATAGCATCTTTGAAAAGTGATCCCTTCCAGATGAAATGAGGCAGGCTGATTTCTCCAAATGAAATACTGATTCATATTCTTATATGCAAGTTGAAAGTGATATTGCACAAAATATGGTGCGAGAACTGATAATTCATCAGGTTGCATTGAAGCATAGATCCTCGGCTTGATCTTCTTCATCAGGTAGAAATCCAAAATTTCACGAAATGTATGATCCAAATCCGTGCCCAGATTTGTAATTACTGCATGATTACTATCCCAGGACAATGGATTATCTTCATTATAAAAGAATATTCCATAATCTTTTTGGATACAATCACTAAAATCAATGGGGAAGAAAATCTCCCTTTGAATGAGTTCGTTTAGATTAAAGTTATTTTCCATGATCAATCACCTATAATAACCCAAAGAATCATGCTCTCGAAGTCAATAAATTTCGTTGCCTGAATTAGCAGGCTTTCTATGAATGAAACAGAATTTGAACGAAAGGAATGGAATATGAGATACATCATCATAATTTTTTCTATGTTTTTATCATGTTTTCTATATTCTGCACAGTGGGATTGGGTGAAAAGTGCTGGTGCGGGGAACCTCGATAGAGTATGGGATTTGGCGATTGATAATCAAGACAACATTCTCCTTGCAGGTGAATTCACAGATTCTCTCCAGATTGGTGATCAAGTCATGACAGGCTGGGGTCTGAATGATATCTTTGTGGCGAAATTGAATTCGTCAGGTCATTTGCTTTGGATGAAAGTATTTGGGGGAGCTGACGGTGATATAGGCCTTGGAATCGATGTCGATAATGCAGGCAATTCATATGTGACAGGATATTACTCAGGTTCTGCACACTTTGGAGAAACAACTTTGAATTCCATCGGTAGTTGGGATGTATTCATCATGAAATTGGATGCAAATGGAGGGTTGCAATGGGTCAGATCAGAAGGCGGACCGACGAATGATATCGGGTATGGGATTGCTGTTACACCGGATGGAACGAGTATAACCACAGGCTGGTTTGCCGGTTCCATGACTTTCCATGATAACACTACGATGACAGGTTATGGCAGTTCAGATATCCTGGTTCTTGCCCTGAATTCTGAAGGTGATATTGTCTGGAAACATCAGGCAGGTTCCTCAGGTATCGAATACGGGTACAAAGTGGATACAGATTATAACGGGAATTCATATATCACAGGAGTTGCAGGAGCAGGATCAGATTTTGACGGGCTTCAAATCACATCAGGCGGGATGTTTATAGCTTCCTATACATCATCAGGTCAGATCCGATGGGCCAATAGCGGGTTAAATGCGGGTGTGAACAGCATTGCGGTTGACGATTCTCCATCACCCATTGAACAGATAGGTTGTGTAACTGGAAGAATGACTGGTAATGTGGCTTTTGGAAATATCAACTTATCCAGTTTTAATGCAACAGATGATGCATATAATGCCACTTTTCAATTATTGAACGGCGAATGGGTCATGGCTTCCCAGGCTGGTGCTGATGGAAGTGACAAGGGGCGAGCCTGTGCTTATCGGCAATACACGTGTTATGCAGGTTCTTTTGAACAATCGGCGAATATATTTGGATTTCCTGTAACTTCTGCCGGAGGTTCTGATGTATATGTGTTGGGCAAGACCAATTCAGCAGCAGATTGGTTATTAACAGGTGGTGGAGTGAATAATGAGGCAATCACAGATATCGGTGTCAATTCCCAGGGTAAAGTGATTGTCTGCGGCTGGTTCTCAGGCTTGGCATCATTTTCCAACGACATTTCTGTCAACTCTGGGAATGACTATGATCTCGATATGTTTGTTGGCGAAATAGATCCTTCTGCGACCGGAATTTCTGATCATGTGTCATCACCGGTTCAAATCAATTGTTACCCAAATCCTTTCTCAAAGGAACTGAATATCGATTGCTTGATAAAAGGTGATGCCCCAACCCAAATTCACATATTCAATGTGAAAGGTCAGAAAGTATGGAGTCAGACCATTCAACCATATGAAAGATCCTTGAGATGGGATGGTGTGTCGATGAGTGGAACTGATTGTCCTTCTGGTATTTACTTTGTACAGTTGGACAATGGAATCAATCAAAAAAGCGTAAAGACAATCGTGAAAATAAAATAGGAAAAATAGCAAGGGGAGATAGAACTGGTTATCTCCCCCTTGCTTCGGATATGGACTTCATTCTCTTTATGCTCCACGAGTCCAAACTATATGAGGTTCGTTGACCAAACCAAAGGATACTTTATCTCCTAAACCAATTGATCTTTGCTTTTCCATGAGAAACAGGATACGCTCCATATCACGGAAATTCGGTACTGAACAGCATCCGTGTGAAAAATCATCCACGTATTGAACGATTCTGTCCTCTCTGCACCGATGATTATCAATACCAGTACCTGTCACCTGTCTTGGATTCCCATTGAAACTCAGTTTATTTGTCCTATCATTATCACGGAAAATCCATATGGGGGCACATTGCACTAATGCTCTCTTTCCCGTATGCAATCCAAGTTTCCAGGCGGATTTATTATAGCCTTCTGCAAGTATAGCACATCCCTGGTGGTTTTCAGGCTTCAGTAAACCAGTTAAACCAGGGTCGGTTGTGCACCAGAATTTTTCAAGAATTAGTGATTTACCATCACCGGCATTATATAAAACAGTTTCTACATCATTAAAGTGATTATCATCGATGATCTCACCAACACCTTCAGATGTGCGGAAGAGAGTAAACATCAAATCAAATGCCCCTGTAAAGATGGGAAATCCCATCGCTCTTCTTGTTTGAAGCACAGTCTCATGATTGAGGTCATCGAAAATCTCGATGGATGTTGGCATAAGTCCCCCTTATTGCCCCTTGATATAGCAACATATAAGTGATGTATGAAATATGGATGGATTAAAAATTCTTTTGAGAAATGAAGATTTAGAATAGAAATTCAATAACATAATGATCAAATTCCCTCCTTTTACATACCCTATATAATAAACACAAAACATTAAAAAGCAAATATAAATATTTCTGTCAAGATTTTTATTATATACACCCCATTTATATTCTGTGAACACTCCAAGAATGTCCTTAAGCATATCTGCCTCATTCCTGCCTATCGGGGCAGGTATGCGGCAGGAAATCGGTTGTTATTAGCCTGGGTAGGGACAGGAATATTCTTTGGAGCCCTTTAGATACATATAAGATATTCACAGAGAATTGGAAATAGAAACAAACGATTCTGAAGAATTGTGATGGGGCAATTTCTGCTTCAAAAATACAACGTTTTTTTGCTTGCCTATTTTTTTGAACAAATTAAATGAAACACATTAATACATTCCAGATGTAAGAGGAAGAAATGAAAAAAGTCACCATTATCGTCATCCTTAGTATCTTCGCTTCCATGCTGTTGGCAATGGAATACTCTCTTGAAAGCCGTATCGACCGCTATTCCGGAAAAAACGCCGAAGGGTTGAAACAACTGCTTCAAACAACATCTCCTGACACTTTACGATATATCCATTATATCCTGGATAACGCAAGTTCATTTGACCTGGCGGTTTTAACACCTGATTTTATCATGATGAATATCAGGCTTTCCATGAAGACAAAAGAACTCCCTTACACAAAGAATATACCAGAAGACATTTTCACGCATTTTGTCCTCTTACCAAGAATTTCTCAGGAACCATTCGTCGAGTGGAGAC
>DAONDQ010000195.1:0-3725 GCA_035402645.1 Candidatus Cloacimonadota bacterium
TACAAAAGTGGGGGAAAATTCAATCTTCATTCTTAATTCTTAATTCTTTATCTTAGAAGCTATTGCTTCGCAGAATTCTCACGCTGTTGAGAATCGCAATCATGGCAACGCCCACATCAGCAAAGACAGCCATCCAGAGAGTGGCAATGCCGATGGTTCCCAAAGCCATGATCAAGGCTTTCACACCAAGTGCAAAGATAATATTCTGCCACACGATTCGATTCGTATAATTCGAGATATTCATGGATACGGGGATTCGCTTCAAATCATCCCTCATCAGTACGACATCGGCTGCTTCGATGGCAGCATCGGAACCAATCCCACCCATGGCAATACCAACATCAGCACGCATGAGTACGGGAGCATCGTTGATTCCATCACCAACAAAAGCGACCATACCTTCTGCATTCTTTACGATCTCATCCATTTTGGCAAGTTTTCCTTCGGGAAGAAGTTCGGCATAATACTGGTCAATACCGAGGGTTTGAGCCAAATCTCTTACATTTTCCTGCCCGTCACCGCTGAGAATGATCATCTTCTTCACACCATGATGCTTCAGGGATTGAATGGTCTCCTTCGCTTCCTTGCGCATATCATCACCGATCTGGATATACCCGAGATATCTCCCTGCTGCAGCAATATGGATGAGAGTACCTGTAGCGGTTCGCGTCAGCAGACCTTCTTTTTCGTCAACAACAAGGGTTTGGTTATGCGAATCCCTACTTATTGCAATACCCGCTTCTGCCATGAGCTTGGCATTCCCTGCCAGGATACGTACACCTTCCCAGACGGCAATGGCACCCATACCGGGCTTTTCCTCGTAACTTTCGATCTGGGTAGTATTGATCTCCCTGTTATATGCATTCCGAATTGTCATCGCTATTGGATGATTTGAATATGAATCTGCGTAGGCGGCTGTTTCGAGCAACTCCGTCTCTGTAATACCGGCAATCGGGGCAATCTTCCTGATGCTCAGTTTCCCTGTTGTAAGGGTTCCTGTCTTGTCAAAGACGATAGTATCCATCTTTCTTATCGCTTCCAGGTAGTTCCCGCCCTTCATCAGGATTCCATGCCTCGAGGCTGCTCCAATTCCTCCAAAGAAGGCAAGGGGTATGGAAATCACCAGAGCGCACGGACAAGATATCACGAGAAATACCAATGCCCGATAGAACCATAGATGGAACGAAGCATGAAGAAATAGCGGCGGAATGACTGCGACAAGAACGGCAAGTCCAACCACAATGGGTGTGTAATACACCGCAAGCCTGTGGATCATGGTCTCGCTCTGGCTCTTCCGTGCAGCCGCATCCTGAACCATTTCCATGATACGGGAGACAAAAGAATTCTCAAAAGGCTTATTTACCCTCATCTCGATTGCCTGGTTCAGATTCACGCTACCGCTTAATATCTCACTATTCACATTCTTGAAAATTGGCAGGGATTCACCCGTCAGGGCTGACAGATCGAGATATGTATCCCCTTTCAATAATGTGCCGTCAAAAGGAACACGCTCACCGGGCTTCACGAGGATGGAATCCCCCACTTTCACTTGTGCAGGTTCCACATCCTGAATGCTTTCCGTCCCGATAAGATGAGCGATGGTCGGTTTTAGATCAAGCAGGGATGTAATTGAACGCTGAGAACGGGATACTGCAATGCCTTCCAACCTGTTCCCTATCTCGTAGAACAGCATGACACCCACAGCCTCGGGATATTGCCCGAGAGCAAAGGCGGATATCGTGGCAAAGGTCATGAGGAATTTTTCATCGAGCAGACTGCCCTTGAAGATGTTCAGTATGGCATTCCAGACAACTTTATAACCCAAGGCAGCATACGCCTGAAAGAACAATATTGTAGTGATTACCGGCATGGCATCCCTTTTATCCCAATCTAAAACATACCCAATGATTGCCAGTAAAATTCCCAGCCAGAATAAGATATCGATATGACGTTTGGGCTTTCTGTTATTGGGTTCTAATGGTGAGAGAGGATTCACTTTTTCCACTTTCACATTCGGCTCCACACCATGAACAATGCTTGTTACAGTATCATCCTCAGGCAGCTTGTCGCTTTCCTCTGCAAAGACGGTAAGGGTCTGGTTTATCATATTGATCTGTGCAGAGGCGACAGAATCCAGCTTGTTCATATGTCCTTCGATCTTGGAAGCGCAGGAACTGCAGGACAATCCTTCCAGCTTGTATTCCTTTTTTACCACGCTTCCTCCTCGAAATGGGTCTTTGCAAGGGCTACAATATCATGCACATGCTCATCATCCAGGGAATAGAAAACTACTTTCCCTTCCCTGCGTGACTTCACAAGTCGCATCATTTTGAGAACACGCAATTGGTGGGAAACCGCTGACTGATTCATCTGAACGACAGAGGTAAGGTCACAGACACACAGTTCATTGTTTAAAAGGGACAGAATGATCTTAAGGCGTGAGGAATCCGCAAACATCTTGAAGAATTCCGACATCTTATCGATATCGCTGTTCTCAGCGAGTTGGGTGCGAACCTTCTGCACCAGTTCAGGATGTTCCTCATGACAGGAACATAGTTCATTTTCTTCAGCAACAAGTGACATAAACCTTCTCCATATCTATCATATGAATATATGTTCATATGTTAATTAATATGGGCAGGATGTCAAGGAAAAAGGAAATAATGAATTACGAATTATGAGTTAAAAAGATTACCAGTTTTTTCCTCTTTTAGATGGCTGTTCTTCATTCATAATTTTATCAAAAGATAAATAATAGGTACTTTTTTAAAATTATTAATTATATGGGATATTAAGATGCCTTTTTAATATACTGCCTTGCTAACATTTTGCTTTTGTGAGCAATTTCTTTACGTAGAACCCCTAATTTTCCATGTCTTTATAATAGATAACATGATATATAGATTCGTAATTGAATAAGGAAATTATTCGTTTTTTATTCACTTCATATCTTTTAAAGTAAATTTAATATTTGACACTAGCCATAAACATTAATAATGGAATCTTGGGGGTACCATGGAAAATGATATTCTTACCAAGTATGTTAAAAAATGTTCAGTTGAGATGCAAGAAGCCCTAGTTTACCCAGAGAAGATATATCATTATACCTCTCTTCAGACTCTGATTGCATTAATTGATTCTATGAGTAAACGTACAAATCCTAATATTAGATTCTCTAATGCACTATATCTAAACGATCGTTCAGAGATTAACAATAGTAAGAATCTATTCCAAGATGAATGCAGGAAGGAAATATCTAAAGATATTACTTTAGATTCACCATATGATTATTATGTCGCGTCATTTAGCCGAAAGAATGATAATCTAAATCAATGGGTCACATATGCAAATAAAGGATATGGTGTTTGCATAGAATTTGAGCTTGATGGTTCAACAATTTCATCTGATTTTCAGGGGAAGCTTTGTGGGTTGAATGTTATATATGATAGGCAAAAACAAAGAGCAATTGTAAAAGAAATAGTTAAGGAATTAACAAATACAAAAGAAGTTAAAAGTACATTCTTTGATAATCAAGCTTTATTAACTGGACTAGGCATAATCGGATTATTACCATTACCATTATATTTAATTGCTACAGGATTAAATTATCTTGTTCAACCAGACACAGATAATGTTGAAAGAGAAGATGATGAAGTTTTAACTGATTTTTTACAGAAAAATGGCATTAAAGATGATTCAGCCTTAACAATAATAAAAGAGACAAT
>DAONDQ010000196.1:0-3653 GCA_035402645.1 Candidatus Cloacimonadota bacterium
CTTCACCTATCAATGTATAGTCACAAGTCGTGATAAAGAACGGTATCTGTGTAACGGCATCCGTACCTGCAATCTGGATAGCACCGGTGGCATTACCTGTTTCAGTCATCAGCAGGGCTTCCGCATAGAAGGTTCCCATGTAGAAGTTTGTTGCTGTTTTTTCACGAATCATGGTACCATTGACACCTGCAACATAAGGGAATTGATCCGTTGAAATGAAGAAGACGTTGTTCTGATCATAGGAATCAGGTCTGCCTGCTTCATAGTGTCCTTCCTTCACGATTTCCTGTGCAAGAGGCATCACATAGTAGTCATTATTCGGAACGAGCAGTTTCGTATCATATTCCGCTGTTTTCTTGGCAATTCTGCCGAGAATGATCATGGAAGCAATGGTAGCAATATCACCGATGGTGTTCAAGCCGGGGACATAGAGGATGGGTCTCCCCATTTCCGTGGCACGACCGACAGCATTGTCAATCTCATCGATACCTGCGATAGGACGAATGAACAGGTCTTTCCCGCGCTTAGTACGAACTCCCATGACAAACACAAGAATTGTGAAAATCAGGGATGAGATAATCATGGGCCATTTTTCATGATCGAACCAATTTGGGATCGGGAAGAAATATTCCATTCCGGAAGGATCCCTGAATTCTTCCGAAATGAGGAAATTCCCGTCACCATCTGATTTGATCAGTTTATAGGCAAAGGATCTCAAACTTGTTTCACGCAGTTTGGCAATGAGTTTCATCCGTTCCTTTGCATCAGTGATGGAATTCAGTTTCCTGATATCGGCATTTCCATTTACCAGGTCAATCATCTTCTGGTAATAATCCATCTGCTGTTTGATCGACTCCTTCTCAGGTCCCTTTACTGTTGCATATACTGTCTTCAGTGAATCGACCTGTTTCTGCCATTTCTCCATTGATTTCTTCATCTCGGAAGCAAAGATATTCACTGAGATAGGCATTTCCGCTTTTTCGTCATATCCGATATCGAGGGTGGGATCAAAAAGGAGTTTACCAGTCTTTTTATCGTAACTGTCAATACCTTTGAAGATATTCGTCTCAAAAGGAATATTGTCATCGAAGTTACGGCTGATCGTGGAAAGTTTCTTGATCTGTTGGAATCCTGGATCAGACTTTGACTTGGAGAGAACAAGATAGCTGAATCGATTCAGGTTCTCGGAATCAAGATAAATACCCTTATTTGCAAAACGCTTGGTTGAAGGATCAAGCATTATTTTCTGCGTAATATAGAAGTTGTTCTTCAATGCAGGACCCTTGAGTTTGAATCCTATTTTCACAAAATACTCATTCGAGGGTTTAGAATCTTTAGGTAATTTGAACTTGAAGATATTGTCGGGATAATATTCGTTCTGTGTACCAATATAGTTTCCCTTTTTATCATATATCTTAAAGAACACGTGAATGATCTTGTAATTGGCATTCGTGGCATAGTCATAATTGAATATCAGTTTTGTCTTGGAAGCATTGTAATATGCTTGCGAAATACTTGCCAGAGGTCTGCCAAAAGATAATTCATTGGTATCACCCTTGTCATTTGGCTTATCCTTTACGGTAAATTGCGGCAATATAGGTAATTCAGATGGTTTACCGTATTTCACATTGAACATTGGGGAAAATGATTCAAACCCAAAGAAATCAGGCAAGCCAACAATGAACGCGTAATCATTGAGGTGATTCAGATCGAGCGAAGCCGTTATCTTTCCCGTAGGGTCGATGATCTTCCCTTTCGCATCGAAATGCACCACCATATCTGTGACCGGATATAAGGGATTCGGACTGATACCAACCAGTAGTGCGGGATTGGTCAATTTGGGAGTAGGATTGTCCTTGTACTTATTCGGTTCGAGCTGTTGTTTCTCATAATAACTGTTCATTGCAATCTGTTCGTTCAGGAATGCCTGGAATGCTGCCATCCTGCTTTTGGGAAGTGCATAGAAGTGATATTCAGCAACATCTGATTTATTCAGTGGAAGTGTCCATTCCAGGTTCAGTTGTTTCATCGTTTGGAAGTAACGGGCATTCAGGCTAATATCTGATTCCGGAGGATTATCGTAGGGTATTGCTGAAACCAAGGGTGCATACTGTGACATCTTTCTCTTTTCATCAATAGCCACTACAGTATAATAATACTTCTTTCCGGGAAGCACGTTTGCCAGCATGGATTCACAACGATATAAATCAAGCCCGGCAAAAGCCTTATCACCTGAATGTACAAGTTGTGAATGATAATAAACCGATTTTTTCGGGATGGTAGCCAAGACAGCATAATGCTTGATCAGAGGTCCAAATATCTTCGGATCTGATGGAATTGCCCTGTATAGTGGACTTTTGGGTCCCTGCTGTGCTTCCTTCTTCAATTTGGGTGAAGACAGGATGGAAACGAAATCATGATAATCCTTATCATAAAAGAACATCTCTTTTCCCGCAAAACCGGCAATAGGATCGACGGGAATGCTTCCGAGCAAGAAAAGGGTATCCGGTGAAATCCCACGATATACCCTGTATTCAAGGATATGCATGGCATTTGGGAGAGGTGTCCATTTGACGACAATTCCAGAGCCATCATCATTCGGATTATCATAAGCAGTAAGATTCTTTACAATGAAACTTTCTGTCTTGGCAGATAACGATAAGACAAATAACAGTACAAATAACAGCAACACAGTTTTAAAACTGAGAATTTTCATATTTCCGCCTTTCCAATGATGAAGCCTGTTATTCACAGGCTTCATGAAAATTATCTTACTTGATAAGATGTAGCACATCGCCCACGAGGAACTGAATTCTTCCAATGAGCAATGAGATACGAGCCATAACAGTGAGACCGAATGAAGCACCGAAACCGATCATCATATACCAGACGCCAATCTTGGTGAATTTTCCATACAGTCCTGTATGTGCCTTGGAGAAGTAGAAATATGTCAGAACAGCGATTGTTCCGATGAAGATGAGTACTGTATTGATATTATCCAAAGGAAGCATAGCGCTTCTCATTTGCACGAGAACCGTTGCATGCATTCCCAATGGAACACCCATACCGACCATGACCATTGACCATGCAATCGGATAACGGGACAGCCAGCTCCAGTTTTTGCTGAAACGGAACAGGTAGAGCAAACCGATGATCACGGGGAAAATCAGTATGTATTGATGTTTCAGGACAATGGGTTGCCACACATAGGGTACGAATACTCGGAAGTATGTGTACACAACACCGTATCCCACGGATACACCAACGAGAAGTTGCTCTGCAAATTGATAGAATGGATTATCCTTGTACAGGAAAGAGAAGATGCATAACGTGAAAAATGCAGCAACCAGATTACTTATTGTTTCAAAACTAATCATGTCATCCTCCCTATTTCGCCAAATTCTGTTTCTTGCGATTGATGAAATACCCGATGTTTCCAATCACGATGAAAACAATGATCATGATATGCGCAATTGATTGAGCATTCATACCGATACGGGCGGTCTTGAATTTATAAATGATATTATGCGTTTGATATTTCAAAGCGGTCCAGGCATCATTGCCAAGTTGGTCCTTCTGATCTTGTGTGAGGTCTGTGACCTTGATCATTACACTGCCGTCTTTTACTTTCTTGATCTTATCGAGGATAGCGG
>DAONDQ010000197.1:0-3608 GCA_035402645.1 Candidatus Cloacimonadota bacterium
CTTAAGGTTGTGGCAGAAGAGTTTTCTTGTTACTTCTTTGACGATACAAAGAAGTGATACAACAATTCGTGGGTACGAAAACCCACTCCAATAACAGGTCGGATAACCTGTGGTATATCAAAGCCCGCAACGCACAGGGTGCGTTGTGCCACCTCACGGGGTGAGGCGTTCCCATTTTTTAACCATGAACATCCTTATCGAAATCCAAGCCAAAACCAATGCCATACCAATCCCTTTCCAATCCCAAGAGATTGGAATGAGATTGGAAAGGGATTGGAATCCCATTGGAAAGGGATTGGAATGAATAATGTTTGGGTATGGCTATTAAGAGCTGCGAGATGCAAAGGACTATTTCATATTGCCGTTTGCACAATCAAGAGTAGTGCTTATTATCCTTAATGAGCTTTGAAAGGGGCTTTTAGAGATAATAACCCCTACATTACCTCAATATTGTGTCACCCGCAAGGGGTTCAAATCTTTCTTCATTCATTACCCATAGCTCACGCTATGGGCTATAAGGTTTCACCATTTCATGGTTTTGTAGCGATCGACCTCCGAATAAGCTATGTTAAGACTGCCGGGGATGTCAGTCCCTACATTACAGGGTCTGCTGACGCGTGCCCCGCCCCCTTGGAGTTCAAATATCCCAAATAAACAAATACGACCGTAATTTTCAGGATATTTGGACTTCAAGCCCGAAATATACAGTGTCTTGTGATGCGGACATGCAATACATTGTTGCGATTTCATGGATCCTCGCCTTCGCAAGGATGACAAACTCGGAGAACTATATGAATACTGTGGCATTGAAAGATGGGTTTACTACCGCAAACCCCTACGAATCAAGCTCTGGTGGTAGGGGGATAGGAAAATCTAATTTCTTTATTGACATGCGTTTATTTCTTTGTTATAGGTTCATTTTTACAAAGGAGAGCGTAATATGGAAAGTAATGTATTTATCCGAGTTTTGAAATCGAAATTCGAAATGCAGGTGTATGCCAATAACAATCTGATCCATGAATACCCCGTTGGTGTGGGGGCTAATGTTGGTGACAAGGAAGCTGTGGGAGATAAACGTACGCCTGAAGGTGTCTTTAAGATCGTAAGTATCGAGGATTCATCGCAGTGGTCACATGATTTCTTCGATGGTAAGGGATTGATAGAAAAAGCATACGGTCCTTGGTTCATCCGCTTATCCACAACATCGGCAGAGACTAAATCCCACAAGACGTGGATCGGTATCGGTATTCACGGGACACATGATCCATCCAGTATTGGCACCCTTTGTACTGAGGGATGTATTCGCATGAAGAATGAAGATATCCTGGAACTTGTGAATAAAGTGGGAGTCGGAACTCCCGTGGAGATATTACCTTAATGATATGAAAAAGGACGACTGATGTCGTCCTTTTTTCTATATTAGCTTTTCTTTTCTATTTTTGCCCAGGTATCCTTGAGCGTCACAATCCGATTATACACTGACTTCGTCGGTGTGGAATCCATGTCCTTAACAAAATATCCCTGTCTCATGAACTGGAACCTATCTCCGACCTTTGCTCTGTGTATACCCGGTTCAGCAAGGGCTGAATCGATAGTCACGAGAGAATCGGGATTCAGATAATCCTGGTATGTCTTGCCTTCTTCAGTTTCCATCGGGTTCGGGATCGTGAATAACTGGTCATACATACGGACTTCGATCGGCACTGCATCATGCGCAGAAACCCAGTGCAGGGTACCTTTCACCTTTCTTTCATCAGGAGTGTATCCGCCCTTTGACGCAGGATCATAGGTACAGTGAAGTTCTATAACCTCACCTGTATTCGGGTCTTTCACAAAATCGGTGCAGGTGATATAATACGTATGTTTCAGTCGAACCTCCACACCGGGAGCAAGACGGAACCACTTCGGCGGAGCCACTTCCTTGAAATCATCTTTTTCAATGTAGATGGTCTTCGAGAAGTAGATCTTTCTCTTTCCGGCATTGGGTTCTTCGATATTGTTATCCGCTTCAAATTCTTCAATCAGGTCATCAGGATAATTGTCGATCACTACCTTCAAAGGATTGATGACCACCATCGCCCTGTCTGCATGAAGGTTCAAATCTTCCCTGACACAGTATTGAAGCAGTTCATAATCAACAATGCTGCTGGCTTTGGCAACACCGATCCGGTCAGCCAAATCGCGGATAGAAGCAGGGGTGAATCCTCTTCTCCGTAAACCGGCGATCGTGGGCATGCGAGGGTCATCCCAGCCCTGTACCAAACCTGACTCGACAAGTTCCCGGAGGATGCGCTTACTCATCACGGTAAAGGTGAGATTCAAGCGGGCAAACTCAATTTGTTGAGGGTGGCAGGGAACAGGTAACTGATCGAGGAACCAGTCGTATAAAGGACGATGATCCTCGAATTCCAGTGTGCATATCGAATGCGTGATGCCTTCAATTGCGTCGGAGATGCAATGAGTATAATCATACATCGGGTAGATCAGCCAGTCATTGCCTGTCCTGTGATGATGAGCGTGCTTGATACGGTAGATGACGGGGTCACGCATATTGATATTGGGTGATGACATGTCGATCTTGGCACGAAGCGACTTCGTTCCTTCTTCGAATTCACCGGTACGCATTTTCCTGAAAAGGTCGAGATTCTCCTCGATGGAACGATCCCTGTAGGGGCTGTTCGTTCCGGGAACGGTGAGCGTTCCCCGATAGATTCTCATCTCTTCCTGGTTCAGGTCGCAGACATAAGCTTTACCGTCTTTAATGAGCATTTCAGCATAATCATATAATTGATCATAATAATCGGAAGCATAAAAGAGCTGATCCTTCCAATCGAAGCCAAGCCATCTGACGTCTTCCATGATGGAATCCACATATTCAACGTCTTCTGCAGTGGGATTCGTATCATCAAAGCGAAGGTGGCATATCCCGCCGTAATCTCTTGCCAAACCAAAGTTCAGGCATATGGACTTTGCATGTCCAATATGCAGATAACCATTGGGTTCAGGCGGGAAACGGGTAATCACTTTTGTGTGCTTGCCGGTTCTCAGGTCTTCATCTATGATACTCCTGATAAAATTGGATACAGGTTCGTTCTTTGTATCCTTTTCTTCCCCAGGATTGGGATTCTTTTTCATTTCTTCCATTCTCTTTTCCTCTTGAAATTAAAAATAATTCGCCATCACCATTTTCTTTTTGATCTTGTTCTTCTTATAAGGCTTTGTGGCAAATGAACCAAGAAGCAGACCCAATACAACAGACCACAAGGCGGCAAGACCTATCTGGAAATCAACAGGCAACATGAACGTGATCGTATGTGCGGGTATCCAGAACCATAACAGGGTGTATAAAGCTTTATCCAGATGCCCCCAGTTTTTCTGCGGAAGGAATAGATTATCCAGCACCCTATGAAAGAGAACCAGGAACAATCCAAACTGGAGATTCACAAGTACTGATTTTGCAAAAGCATGCAGGAATGAAGATTCCATGAACACAAGGGGCAGAAGCGGATTCGGCTGGTGATAAACCAGTTCACGGAGGAATCCTTCAATACCAATGAATGCGTATTTTACATACGGCGAGGATTGCCCATGTGATCATTTTCCATACT
>DAONDQ010000198.1:0-3608 GCA_035402645.1 Candidatus Cloacimonadota bacterium
CACGGTGATCTCTAAATCAGTGGCTGTGAAGCGAATTGTGTTTGTTTCCTGGTCAGCTTCAATCAGGTAGTTCATCAGGATGGGCATGGTATTCTTACCCGGAACGATACTTGATAAATTCTGAATCTGATCCATCAAATCCTTGCGTTCAATTGAAAACTTCATGATCACCTCTATATTTAGTCTTTATTGGTTCTTTGCTTCGATAATTTGAAACGAATGAATGTAGTCAACGAAATTTTTGCCTCTTCTGAGCAAAAAGAAAAGCAAGGGGAATACCCTTGCTTTTCAAATGGATGAAAGCTTATTTCACAGCTTCTCTAAGTTTCTTACCTGGTTTGAAAACAGGAACTTTTCTTGCTTTGATCTGAATCTTTTTACCTGTTTGAGGATTAACACCGGTGCGGGCTTTACGAGCGCTCACGCCAAATGTACCGAAACCAACCAAAGAAACCTTTTCGCCTTTCTTCAGGGATGCCATAACACCGGAAAGAACAGCGTTAAGGGCAAGACCTGCAGCTTTCTTTGAAATTGCAGCTTCACCAGCCATTTTGGTAATTAAATCTTCTCTGCTCATGTTTCCTCCTTGCTGTTTTAATGGGCATTAGATACGCATAGAGTAACCACATAAACAAATTATCTTGTCAATAAAAATTTTACGATACTTGCTTTTTATCTCAGAATATTAAGATTGTATATCAGTATGCAGTCTCGATATTAAACAGTATATCCTTCTATTGCAATAAGTTATAAGTCTAATGCGAGATGCTGGAATTTATCTGTTTTTTTAGTAGATATTCTTCAACATAATGTTCTTAAACTATTTAGGATTCAATATCTCAACTATGTTTCATGGATAAAAAAATGGAAGTTAGCATTCTATTTTTTCGCCTGGTTATTCAAAACAAGTAACACTGTAAAATTAATTGACTGCTAATTATGAATTATTAACCTGTTTTCAGGTGGTGATATGAACAAGATATTTGCAGCTTTCGATCTCGGTGGTTCCTTCCTGAAGTATGGAATGGGTACTTCTGTATCCGGAATCCAGTATGACTCCAAGATTGCCGTCAAATCATCAGAAATTGAATACCTGTATTCTTTGTTTACACTGGCTTTCGATGATATGAAAAAACATTTGAGCAAAGAGCAATATATCGCTGGTGCCTGCATCGGAAGCCCTGGTACAGCAAATGCGAAAACAGGCAGGATCGAAGGAATCAACCCGAATCTTCCTTCATGGACCGGTGCAAATCCGGTGAAGATGCTCCACCCTATCTGGGGAATCCCTGTTTACATAGACAATGATGCCAATCTCATGGCTTACGGAGAATATACTGCATATAAAAATCAGGATTCCTTATTGGGGATTACAATTGGAACAGGTATCGGTAGTGGTTTTGTCACGAAACGAGGTATTTTCCATGGATCTACATACGCCGCCCTGGAAGTGGGACATACAATCGTCGTAAAGAATGGTCTTTTATGCAACTGTGGGAAAAAAGGGTGTGCAGAAGCATATGGCTCCGCCAATTCCATCGTCAAGAACGTGATTAGAAAATTCCCCGCACTTGCAGATTCGACGATCAAAGATATTTTGATTGCTGCCAAGCAGAATCCTGACATCAAATCAGAATTAGATAGACTGTTGGACTACCTTGCCCAGGCAATCGCCAATGCCGTAACGATTCTCAATCCAGCCATTCTCGTGATCGGTGGCGGTGTTGTCGATATACCGGCATTTCCGTTCTCATATCTGAAGGAAAGAGTTCTTTCATCTCTCTTGCCTGATCATAAAAAGAAATTGTTCGTTGAGAAGGCAAGATTTGGAAATAAGGCTGCCTTATTAGGTGGAATCTATCTAGCAGAGAAAAAGAGTCGTTCATGAAAATAACTTATTGACATCCAAATCCTGAAATTGTAAAATGTAATATGATTTGTTGATATGTGGATTATCTTTTGCATATCATTTATTATGCCCTTTGAGGAGGATGTAATGAAGAAAATAATTTTAATTTCGACCTTAGCGATCCTGATTGCTTCCATGTTTGTTATTATATACGCAAGTACGAATAACGATTCATATCATTTTGATGTCTATCCAAATCCAATGGAAAGTAATGCTACAGCAGAAGCATATTTTTGTGATAAAATACCAATTACAATTACCCTAACAGACATGAATGATGTCGTGGTGAAAACCATTTACAACGATATGTCTGTCAAAGGACAGATGCTGATTCCCTTTAATCGTTACACAGAAAAGGGTGAATACATTGAAAAAGGGAAATATTTGATTGTCCTGACTACAAACGCCAAGTACACTTCAACCAAGAAACTACTTATCCTGAAGTAATATCATACAACTACATAAATAATTTTCGAATAAACCACAGCAATGTGGTTTATTCTTTATAAGGGAGAATTGTCATTATCGGTACTTTTTCTTCTTTATTGGAATCATGGGGACAGCGCATACTTCAATCATTTCATGAGATGATTGAGTTCTATTTATTCATTTTAGAAACCCTTAAGCAAATATTCCATTTCTTCAAACAAAAGAATATTAGCTTCATCGTTGTATTGCGACAGATCATGTTTACAGGATATGAAGCACTTGGACTGATCAGTTTTATTGCCTTGGCTATCGGCGGATTGATCATCCTCGAAGGAAATAATATTCTTGGCAGCCTGGGTGGTACTCAACTCATTTATGTGCTCCTGGTAACCGTTGTTGTCAGGGAACTCAGCAGTATCCTTACCGCGTTGATCGTCATCTCCAGATCCGGTACGGCAATCGCCACAGAACTGGGGAACATGGTCGTGAACCACGAGATTGATTCATTGCTTGCCATCGGGATATCCCCTATTGCATATTTAGTTGTTTCCAGATTGCTGGGGGTTGTGATCGCCACCTTTATCCTGACAATCTACTTCAACATCTCAGCCATTGTAGGCGGTTGGTTATTTTCAACCTTTTTCTTCCCTGTAAACTTTATGGACTTCTTTGGTGAATTCATCAAAAACCTACAACCAGCAGACTTAATCATATGTGTGGTGAAACCGATCATCTTCGGTTTTGCCATTGCATTGAATTCTTGCTACCAAGGTTTACGTGTCCGCAATGCATCCACCGAAGTTCCTCAGAGAACCATTCAGGCAGTGGTGAAATCCATCGTTGCTGTTGTCTTTTTCGATATCATCATCACCGCTTTATTCTACTTGGTGTAATATGCCCAACATCCAACTTGAAAAAGTAAGATTCCAAAACCATGAGAAGGTTCTCCTATCAGAGATCAACCTGAGAATATCCGAAGGGGAAACCCTGTTTCTGTCAGGTGCAGGTGAATCTGGAAGAAGCCTTCTACTGAAGATCATGGCAGGTATACTACCTCCATCTCATGGAAAAGTACTTTATGATGGTATTGACCTATATGAAGCTGAACCGGATACGTTGAAAACCATAAAACGGGAAATCGGCTTTTCCTTCCAAGTCGATGGATTATTATCCAATCTGACTGTAGAAGAGAATATCCTTCTTCCTGTCCGTTTCTTCGAACCTGATGAAATTTAAGTATATGAATCTAATATCAGGGATTTACTGCATT
>DAONDQ010000199.1:0-3483 GCA_035402645.1 Candidatus Cloacimonadota bacterium
CAACTTTTTCACAAATTATCGAATAATTGGGTTGCAGCGAGACGAGCCCTGGATGTACAGACAGGTCATTGGCTTTATTTTCCTTAATACAAGCAACCTTCCTACTATCAGGCATTACACTTCTTTTCAAAATAATCTACCAAATCCTATTCAAAATTCACAATTAAATAATTGGCAGTTTTGGTATTGTTGTCTTAGTAATCATGAGAATCTTGGATGCAGCGAACGCTATATCCATTTTTCTGATCTTCACTATAACGGTATAAATTAGCTCTGTCTTGATATAGTGCACGACTTAGTGAATTGTCCCCATCCGATTGTGTAGATGACCACCAGAAGGTACAGTGTCCTTCAGCTATGAAGGCTCCATCTGTTGAACGGTAACCAGCAGGAACCGCCGAGAACCCATATTGGTCTGGGACGAACCCCCACCCTCCTGGCAGTCTCCATCCAATTTCGTTTTTAAGCACGTCACCACCATAAGTATCACCACCGATATTCGTAGCCAGTATGTTCCATTCGTAATCTGTTGGAACATGCCAGCCATCTGGGCACAATCTCCCTGTTGCTACTGCCTTCCAGTTATAAAGAGCTCCATGTGTATTGCCATACATCTCGGGTTTATTATTAAACCAACAATACCCAGGTTGTGCAAGATTGCTCCAGTTTGAAGTACCAGTAATTTGAGAAATTGAAGTACCATCACTAAGTGTTGTTGTCCTTAGGTTTTCTGCAAACCAGACTTGACTTCCAATAGACACTGTATCATATATATTTCCATCTCTGTCTTTTATTCCTGGCATAATAATAAAAAATGGTTTCTGTATTGATTGGAAACTATTAAACGAGGAAACATTATATGTTTTAATCAGTCCTCCTATTGAAATAGTCCATTTTACATATAATAAGAATGGATTATTGTGTACTCTAATTGTAGCTTCATACATGTTAAGCCCTGATAAAAATTGTGCTATCATCTCTTCTGCGATTGGATTAGATATGAGATTGCTTATTGGTGTGTAAAATCCACTAAACCCTCCTGCGCCTTTCATTAAAAAAGCTTCTGTTAGAGATGAAGAGCCGGCATAGGGTTTAGCACTCTCACATGCACTTGCGTAAATCCAAGTACTGTTGAAATTTTCATAAGTAGTCAAGTTTAACCAAGGTACTGATAATGCGAAATATAACTTGCCATCGATACCCATTCTACCTAAGGAATTGTATTCTTCAGTGGAAAACCTTGTGCCCAAACCTTCCACATTTACTACTTCCCTTGTTGACAAAAGAGTAGATTCTATCGTCAAACCAGTCGACCCTGATGCCTCACCATGCGTTATAATTAGAACTATATCATAATCATTTAGGAAACTTCCCCGTATTTTTTCTAAGGTTACATCAAAATTAATAAACTGATCAACAACAAATCCATAGGCTTTAAAAAGCTCAGAAATCTTATTTAAATTCGTTTTTATTTCATCTTGAAAAGGAGCAAGGATCAGGACCTTCTTATTTCCTGTGGGAATTGAAAAAGCGCCATTGGGATTTCCTTTATTATCGGTTAAATCCACAGAAGATTTCATATCAGTAACTTTAATAAGTCTTTCATCATTCTGTTTAACTATTAAGATACTGCTACCAAATCCATCGTCCTGAACCACATTAATTGCTGTTCCTGAGGAATTTGGTGCTGCAATTACAACACCATTAATTGATTCTATTGATCTCGCTATCCCATTTGGGTCTATTGCTCCATTCTCCTTTACTGCTAAGTCAATTGCTTCTTCAATAATCAAATAGGATGCCTCAGCTATATGCTTGGAAATTCTAACTGACTCTTCTTCAGGAGTTTCTTTTTCGCATGATATTATGGAAATAATGGCTAATCCCATAAAGAGAAAACTAAAAGCTTTTAAACTCATTATGTACTTCATATTACCATTTTTTAAACCTTATACAAGTTAAATAATTTTCAACTAATCTAATATGTTTTCTAAATGCAATCATTAGGTTATTTTTAAATCAAAAATTACAGTTTTTAGTGCCAACATTTGGTTATTGTATCTACTTTGTTTTGAATTCACTAATTGCTCGTCATGGAGTAAATGAAAAAGCAGTATTTGACCAAGTTTTTGAACTTTCATTCCTCCGAGACAGGGAGCCCCTCCTATAATCAGACATTAGATCCCATTCTTGGGAATGCAGACATTGACATTAATTAACTTTTAATATTTACCGCAATTAGAGACTCCTGTCTGAAACCTATTTCTTAAATTTGATACGCAATACTGTCAATTGGTGATTTTATCGGCTGGTAGGAAGTGGCAGCAATGAAGTGAAGCCGTATTATTGTGCAACATGTTAATGAGAATAAATAAGCGAGGTGTATGCCATAAATAAGAAACAAGAATATGAAATGTCCACACTGTAATATTGAAGTTAATCCTTCTTTCCGTGAAATATATATTGGGGCAGCTAATAATGAGGATTGGTCAATCTTTTCGATGACTTGCCCAAATATAGAATGCAAAAGAATCATTATTGAATTGGCTTCAGGTGATCCACGGTCTATACCTAATCTTGGAGTAGTAGGACTTGATAAAATTAAGTATAAGATTACTGTAAACCCGTTAGTTTCATCAAGACCACCAACCCCAAACGAAGTAGATGAAAAATTTGCAGCAGATTATAAGGAAGCTTGCTTAACGTTGAAATTCAGTCCTAAAGCAAGTGCTGCACTGAGTAGGAGATGCTTACAGAATATCTTAAGAGAAAAGGCAGGTGTTACACCCGCAGATTTATCAAAAGAAATTCAGCAGATACTTGATGCAGGATCTTTACCCTCTCATCTTGCTGAAAGTATTGATGCAATTCGTCAAGTTGGTAACTTTGCTGCACATCCAATAAAAAGTAAGTCGACAGGTGAAATTGTTGAAGTTGAACCTGGCGAAGCTGAATGGACTCTTGATGTTATTGAATCAGTATTTGACTTTTATTTTGTGCAACCAGAAAAAATGAAAGCAAAAAGAGATGCACTGAATAAAAAGTTAACCGCTGCAGGCAAACCCCCAATGAAATAAAAGATAATGTCATGACATGAGATTACTGCATTTCACAAGTTTGAGCCGGCTAATTGAGGACATTCTACCCTATATGAAATTATATATGGGTCAATTCTCAAATACTAACGATCCATACGAAAACCAACTTTTTCAATTTGACCCTGAGAATTGGACATATCCAGACAACGACATACTTAAATATTTTGATTTAAAATCTAAACTGAATCATATAGTCCGTGAAAATGCTCGAATGATTTGCTTCTCAATTGATGATACAACATGGATAAGCGTATATGGATACAGGTCATCAGGGATGTGGGCACATTACGGCAACAAACACAAAGGCGTTTGTGTGGTTTTAGACAGGAATAGATTTGTAAATGAGAATAGGAAATGGATAGATCTTGTAGGCAGAGTAAAGTAT
>DAONDQ010000200.1:0-3463 GCA_035402645.1 Candidatus Cloacimonadota bacterium
TTGATCAAACACTTGCTGCGTAATGTCACTGAATCGGGTATTCATACTGTGAAATGGAATGGATTAAATGACAAGGGCAATGCAGTTGGTTCGCAGGTAATTCTCTGTAAAATGCAATATAATGGTAAACATATATCAGAGAAGATCGTATTGATGAAATAGATAATCTCTTGTAGACTATTGAGTGTTTTGGCAGTTGATTGTCCATCAAAAGGGAGATAAGATGAGAAGTCTGTTTATATTCTTGTTCATATGCATAATCATGTGTCCGCTTTGTGCTCGAGATCGCATTCTTGTAGATGGTGTGCATGGTTCATTGATCATGGCTTATCCATATATGAACATCATAAACAATTTCCAGGATATTTTCCCCGATGATGTCGTTACAGTTGTCACACCTGCCGATATTCCAGGAATTACGAATCTGGTTGATACTTTGGCTACAGATTTCGGTATGTTGAATTTTAACATTGATCTTCCTGATAGCATCACTGCAGGGATTGTTCAAACCTTATATGTTAGTGTTGAATGCGAAGAACACTTTAGTTTTATTTCAGGAACGATAACAAATCCAGATGGTATGTTAGTGGAAAATCTCTTTGCGGGAAATGGTCATATCGATGGAGCATACGGAGCAGGATGGACAATTCATTTATCTTTCGCGTTGGAAACAATGTATCAACCGAAACACATTCGAATTGGATATGGAAATACCCTCTTCTCCAGTTCAACCCATATAGGATTGTACAATCCTGCAGATTATGATGCTTTTCTAAGCTTTTACATCAATTATTATTTTGCTTTTCTGGAAGATTCTCCAGATTATTCCAACACAGATCTCGATGCACTAACAGAGGCTTTCAATAATGGATTGAATATGATGCTTGCCTACGACTTTGAAACAGCCATACCTGCTAAGCCATATATTCATATGTACACACAAAAGCCTATAGCTGCTTCCATTCAGCTAACTATTCCAGGAAGAAGGACTCTTGCTATTCCAAAACCTGACGACGATGGAACCACCTTAGGATGGAGCAACATCCAATTGAAACCTGATTCCAAAAACGAGCATCTATGGGAATCTGCTTCTGGAACACGAATGAATTTCATCGATTTCAATGTTGCAGGCTCACAATTACTATTCAAGAATCAAACCGACTCCCCTTTATATGATCTGATGTTGATTAAAAACATCGACCCCTATCATTTTCAAATTGGTAGCATGCAAGTGCTTACTCCTAATACAAATGATCAGATAAATAAGTGGGACATTTACTCAACCGATCAGGCAAAGGACTTTCTGAAGAAATGTCTTTATGATCAATGCCTGAAAGTCAAACTGACAGAGCAGGAAGCATTTCACTTCGCTAATGAGATACCATGGGTCGATATTCTCATCCTACGAGCATTGAAACATCCTGACCAGTTTTTTGGTTTCTACCACTTTGACAATGACATATATGACAGGTTCATCCCACTATCTGTCAGTCCTATTCCGTCTTCATGTGAGCGTAACATGTGGGTAATGCTTTCGAATATCCAACCAAGAAGATCTGAACCTGTAGCGCCACTATCTCCTTTAATAAAAGATAAAAACAGATCCAACGATGATGAATTTGTGTATCGGGAATATGGTATGGTGGATGAGCGCTATTCTCGTGCAAACTCACAAAGAGATATGTCATTCTTTGGATTTGATATAGATGAAAACGGGAGTTCAATTACTGATATCCAAAGCTACTCGAATCCATTTGCATGCGAATTGGATCAATATGCTTCCACTGTTGGGACCATGTACTCCACCTTAAAATTCAATGTTGAAAATCCTGATCAATATGGCGTTTTCCATTTCATTGGTGATGAGTTACATCCTATAGTCTTTGCCAAACCATTCCTGGATAACGGAAAATTAATGGTCATTGGTAACTATACATCCTTCATGTTTGCAGACACTGGGACTTTTTTCGCATCAGCCATGAACTCCCTGATTCATAGTCCAAACCTGGTTACAGGTATTGAGCATCCTGTCACTCCAATTGATAATAAAATAACCATGAGGAATTATCCGAATCCATTTAATCCTGAAACCACGATCGAATACACAATTCCTTCACGAGGATTGGTAATAATAGACTTGTATAATATCAAGGGACAATTGATCAAACACTTGCTGCGTAATGTCACTGAACCCGGAATACACACTGTGAAGTGGAATGGATTAAATGACAAAGGCAGTACGGTTGGCTCACAAGTCATCTTCTGCAAAATGAAATTTAATGGACAAGAATATAGAAGGAAAATAGTGTTGATGAAATGAAATTCGTATAGAATTGAAATCGCGAACTGAAAGAGGTTTTGTTGAGCAGCAAGGTTATTGTCATTGGTATTATTATATTCTTAGGTGTCTGTGCCTATGCAACGTATATGATGTTTGCCCCCATTCCGGAAAAAGTTTCAAATGGAGATATCCCCACCGATCTTGATCCTATCCAGATAATGGATTATTCTACGAAATTACAATCCATCACAAATGGTGGAATCACCTTTGATCTCAATGCAAAGGCACGCTACCATATTGCTGGTGTTGTGGAATGTACGAAGGACTACCACAAAGACACAGTAAGCCTTATATCCCCCATGGATTATGCTATCTGCTGGGGAGATGTCCCTGTAATGGCGAAATATATGAAGTTCAGTCAGTATGGTCGTTTTGCAAACTATACATACGATCTCAACTCACCTGTAGATCCCAAGTATGTTGTGAGCCACATGTCCAATAATCATTTGATTCCTGCCAATTCCAATATCAGGCGATCACTCGGCTATGCGAAGAAAGGAAATAAAGTGATTGTAGATGGTTTTCTCGTAAATGTGACAGGTTCGAAACCCGGTAGGGGGACCTTTCATTGGAATACCAGTTTGAAACGTGAGGATTATGGTGATGGAGCCTGTGAGATCATCTATGTCACAAAGCTGCGGATCAATGATAAGGTGTATGAGTAAATAACTAAAAACTAATAACTAAAAACTAATAATTTAGGAACAGACCATAAGAATACAGAATGGTGGAGGGTAATAAAATGCACGATTCGATATTGAAATATAAAAGTTATGATTTTGCACTGATGATCGTCAAAGAATGCAGGAACTTGATAACTCTGAAAGAATATGTCCTTAGCAGGCAATTGCTTCGATCTGGTACATCAATCGGTGCCCTAGTTAGAGAAGCTGAATTTGCTCAATCTAAATCAGACTTTATTAATAAATTGAATATTGCTTTGAAAGAAGCGAATGAAACTGACTACTGGCTATCATTATTGAAGGATTCATCACTTATTGATACTGATACATTTGAATTACTGGATTCCCAATGCAAGGAAATGCTCAGAATGCTTGTAACATCGATTAAAACTCTACGAAATAATTAGCATACCAAGTTTTAAAACATACGAATCTAAAT
>DAONDQ010000201.1:0-3438 GCA_035402645.1 Candidatus Cloacimonadota bacterium
AGGGCAAATGCCTTTGTACCCTTGGCTTTTTCGGTTCCGTATGCAGCATAGGCGGCAGAACCATTATTGATGATCCATGGGATATTCGCCCATGTCTCCACGTTATTGATATTGGTTGGTTTTCCCCATAAACCTGATTGCGCAGGGAATGGAGGACGGATATTCGGCATGCCTCGCTTGCCTTCGATGGAAGCCATGAGCGCAGTCTCTTCTCCGCAGACGAATGCACCTGCACCTTCCTTGATATGAAGCTCAAAGCGGAAACCCGTATCCATGATATTCTCGCCCAGGTATCCTTTCTCTTCAGCCTGTGCGATTGCCTTGATCAATCTCTTGATCGCCAGCGGATATTCAGCACGGCAATAGACATAACCTTCATCAGCTCCAATAGCATAGGCACCGATGATCATGCCTTCCACCACACTGTGCGGGTCACCTTCCAGGATGCTTTTATCCATGAAAGCACCCGGGTCTCCTTCATCAGCATTGCAGATAATGTACTTTTTATCGCCTTTAGCGTCATGGGCAAATTTCCATTTCAAACCTGTTGGGAAACCTGCGCCGCCACGTCCTCGAATACCTGATTGCTGGACTTCATCGATCACCTGCAAGGGTGTCATTGTGGTCAGAACCTTTTTCAGTGCTTCATAGCCATGCTGTGCTATGCTTGCATCAATGGATTCAGGGTCGATCACACCACAGTTGCGAAGCACGATGCGTGTCTGACTTTGGAAGTTCTTGTTTTCAGTGCCTTCTGAAGCAGATGCAAGAACCTTATTCTCATTCAGGGGTTTTCCTTCTGCATAGGCAAGTATGAATGGAGTGATATTCTCCGCAGTCATCTTCCCATATGTAATCGTTTCCATTCCTTCACCGGATAATTCCACGAGTGGTTCCTGGAAACAGAGACCAATGCAACCTGCTTGTGTCAGTTTTGCCGGAATGGAAGGCTGTTCTGCCAGCAATTTCTCAATTGCCGTATAAACTTCACCTGCACCTGCAGCAAAACCACAACTTGCCAAACCTACTTTAATTTGAAACTGTGCCAATTTTTACCTCCCTTAAAATGTGTACTTTTCCAAGATTGCCGGAAGCAGGTCTGCGTTCAGGGTCCCATAGGTAGCATCATCGATCATGATGACAGGCGCTAAGCTACAGCAACCCAGGCAGGCAACTTCCATTACAGTGAAAATACCATCTTCTGAGGTATCCTGGTCTGACTCGAGTTTCAAATAATCCCTCAGTCCCTTTATTAGGGCATTTGCACCTGATACATGACATGCAGTTCCTTTGCAGACACGTATCGTATGCTTACCCTGCGGACGAAGGCGAAACATGGAATAGAATGTTGCGACACCATAGATGTCAGCAACGGCAACACCGGTATGATCAGCAAGATATTGCATCGTTTCACGGGAAAGAAATCCCTCCAAACGTTGCGCTTCCTGCATCAGCGGAATGAGTGAGCCCTTTTTGTTATGATACTTGGCAATGATTTGGTCAAGCTCTTGCGTTTGCATCACGTCTCCTTGTTTCGGGGATGCTGGATTTCTGAGCACGCCCCGACATTTATTTTTTTTACCGGCTATAACTCCTTTTAGATGGGTTTTATGTCAATAAAAAAAAGGCTTTATTCCGCTATTTTCTGCCCCTTCGAGAGAGTATCACAAAGTTCAGGAAATGTAAATTTTACTTGACCTCAACTCCAGATTCAAAAACATGAAAAGTTGCGTCTTAAAAATACCATGAGGTTTAAAAATGAAAATTGAAATTAGTGTAGATGACCAATTCTCTTGTAATTACGAGTCAGAGACCCCGATTACCGTAAGCGAACTCTTTTCAAAAATAGATGTCCCAAACTGTGATTCTCTCTGTTATAAACTCAATCAATCCAAATTTGTACCCATCGATTTCCTGATTGCAGATAATGCTTCCATCAACTGCATCAGTTACAGGCATCCCGAAGGTTATAGAATTTACCAGGATTCGACCATTTTCATCATGGCGAAAGCTTTTTATAACCTGTTCCCCTCTCCCGTTAAGCTCGTCATAGAACACTCCATTGGAGACGGTATCTACTGTGAAGTGTTCGGCAAGGAGAGATTCACGGAAGTCGATACGAATGCACTCAAGACTGAAATGCAGCGTATCGTTCAAATGGGTACGCCCATCAATATCGTGAAATGCAACTATGAAGAGGCAGAAAAGATATTCAGGGACATGGGAAGAAAAGATCTCCTGGATAATCTGGACTATTATTCTCCCAGGACAATTCCGCTTTATCAAAGCGAAGATTACTATGATTTCTACATCCGTCCCCTGGCAACTTCCGCTGCTCTTATTAAAGAGTATGATATCATTTATCATTCTCCGGGATTCATCCTTCGCTTCCCACCGGAACACCAGGAAAAGATCAGTTCGCCTTTCGTTCTGCCGAAACAGCTTTTCATTACTCACCAGGAACACGATAAATGGTTGAATATCCTGAAAGTACATAATATGGTGGATTTGAACAGACTTGTTGATGAATATCGCATCAGCGACTTCATCCTGGTCGAAGAAGCCCTGCATGAAAAGAAGATTGCCAATATCGCAGATGAAATCGTCAATAAGACCAAGGCTAAGATTATCCTTATCGCAGGTCCCTCGTCTTCTGGAAAGACCACCTTTGCAAAGCGAATTGCCGTTCAACTCAAGGTCTGCGGTGTCATTCCCATGGTCATTGGCATGGATGATTATTTCCTGCCCCGAACCCAGACACCTCTCAAACCGAATGGAGAATATGATTTTGAATCCATCGATGCTCTCGATCTCAAGCAATTGAATGAGCATCTTCAAATCCTGCTCGATGGCGGGGAAGTCGAATTACCGAAGTATAACTTCACACAGGGTGTTCAAGTCAACAGCCATAGGAAGATTTCCCTGGGAAAGAATAACGTCATCGTGATGGAAGGGATTCATGGTTTGAATGAGAAACTGACAGCCTCCATTCCTTATAACCAAAAGGTTAAGATCTATGTGAGTGCCCTGAACCAACTCAACATAGATGATCATAACCGCATTCCAACCACAGATTGCAGAAAATTGAGAAGACTTGTCCGTGATTATAAATATCGTGGCTACTCAGCAGAAGAAACCCTGATGAGATGGGCATCTGTCAGAGAAGGCGAAGACAAGAACATATTCCCGTTCCAGGAAGAAGCGGATTTCATGTTCAACAGCAGCCTCACCTATGAACTGGGAGTGCTGAAACGTCATGCAATGACCCTTCTGACCAGTGTATCAAAATACTCTCCAGCGCACACAGAAGCACATCGGCTCATGCGTATGCTGGACTTTGTGAAAGAGATACCCGATAACCAGGTGCCTCTCAATTCCATCCTGCGTGAATTCACAAACGGCAGTTTGTTCCGTTATTGATATGTCACAGATTCTTTG
>DAONDQ010000202.1:0-3404 GCA_035402645.1 Candidatus Cloacimonadota bacterium
CTCAATGGCTTATCAAAGCTCCCCTGGCTGAAGTGTTCGATATCATGACTGACTTCGAAAAATGGCCTGAGTATTTTCCTAAAGTTGCGGAATCCATACAAGTCATGAGCCGTGAAGGAAATGACCTGGAATTAAGCGCAACCGTCAGATCATTCGGACAAGCGTTTCCCGTGAAAATGAAAACCAAGATTCTTCCGGGAAAAGGGTTTATCTCGGATAATGAAAGTCCCAAATTCGGTACGTCCGGTCACGAAGAACTACTGCTCTCCGAAAAGGCTGATGGAACCGAGATCGATTATCATTATCAGGTTACCATTCATAAACGCTGGCTCCGTATTGTCGCAAAACCACTGATTGGCTGGTTTTCCATGAAATATTGGGATAAGGCGGTCATATGCGAGCTGAGGAAAAGGGTGGAGACAAAATCAATTAAGAATTAAGAATTATGAATTAAGAATTGCAGAAGCGTAGGGGTGCAATGCGTTGCGCCCGTCTGTCGTAGAGACGACCGACCTGGGCGTCTCTTGTTTTCAGGCATCCTGGATTCCCGCCACTTCGACATGCTCAGTGCAGCGCTTTGCGAGAATTACAACTCAATGAAGCTTTTTTTCCTCTCTGAACTGTTACCTGTTCCCAGTTCCCTGTTACCTTCTACAATAAACATTTGACGATTTCATCATCCTGCCTAACATGGACTTATTATATTGAATCAGTTCGAAAAGGAGTTACTCGTGGCAAAATTCCAGGTTCCCCGCGGTACTTTCGACATTCTTCCCAAAGACAGCTATAAATGGGAATACATACAGAACACATTCAGGAAGGTGGCAAAACGCTACCAGTACCAGGAAATCGTAACACCCATATTTGAGACTGCCGATCTCTTCGAACGCAGCGTTGGAGACACTTCTGACATCGTGCAGAAGGAAATGTACAAGTTCGAGGATAAGAAGGGAAGAGTCTTTGCACTTCGTCCCGAAGGCACAGCCTCTGTCGTCCGTAGTTATGTGGAAAACAACCTCGGAGTGAATGGCGGGATCACGAAACTCTTCTACATCGGACCCATGTTCCGTTATGACAGACCCCAAGCAGGCAGATACAGACAGTTCTACCAGTACGGTGTGGAAGCCATCGGCAGCAACCATCCCTATATCGATGCTGAAGTGATTGCCCTTCAATACAGTTTTCTGAAAGAGCTTGGCTTGAAAGGATTCGTACTCGAAGTGAACAGTGTCGGCTGTCCAACTTGCTCCCAGGCTTACAGCCAGGCATTGAAGGATTACTTCAAGCCTTATCTGGGTGAACTTTGTCCTGACTGTGTCGTACGTTTCGAAAAGAACCCCAAGCGTATTCTCGACTGCAAGGTTCCACACTGCAAGGCAATCAGTAAGAATGCCCCCACGCAGCTGGATTATCTCGATGAAGACTGCAAGGCACATTTCGAACAAGTGAAGACTTATCTTTCTGACATGGAGATTCCCTTTACCGTCAATCCTCACATTGTGCGTGGTCTGGACTATTATACACGAACTGCCTTCGAGTTCATCAATAACAATCTCGGTGCGCAGAATGCCATCGGTGGTGGCGGACGATACGACAAGCTTGTGGAACAGGTTGGTGGAAAGGATACTCCCGGTATCGGCTTCGCTGCTGGTATCGAAAGGCTGATTCTGTCTCTCGAGAATGAGAACCTGCCCATGGGTGAAGAGCCCAAGCCTCTCTACTATTGGATTGCCATTGGCGAGACAGCCAGGAAGCACAGCGTCAGTATCATTGCCAAACTCAGGCAGTCTGGGAATTCAGTTGATTTCGACATCGAGAAGGAATCCGTTAAAAGCCAGATGAAGGCTGCTGATAAGTCTGGAGCTCAGTTTGCCCTGATCTTCGGTGAAGACGAATTCAAAAAGAACACCGTGATACGAAAGAACCTGGTGACAGGTGATCAGGAAGAACTCAGTCTGCAGGAATTGAAAGGGTAAAGTCTTCATAAAAGAGGTCGAAATGCGTATTGGCACTGTTATTCTGTTTCTCCTGCTACCATTTATATTATTGGCACAACTGGCACCTTCGTTTCATTCAGGCATGAATACTCGTGATGCAAGAGCATGGAGATTGGATTCCGTGGTCTCCTCCAACTGGAATGGAACCAGCTTTGTTCCTTCAGATAAACAGCAATTCACATACTACTGCGATTCCCTGTATGCAGTGCAGCAAATAGACGGTTATCATTACCTCGATTCAACCTGGAGTCCTGCAAGTCTCATGAGTTTCACCTACGACCCAACGCATCACTATCTCTCCCAGGTCCAGTATTTTACTTATGTAAATCAATACACGATTCCCAGCAAGAATTACACTTTCACTTATGATGACCAGAAACACCTTACAGAAACCGACACCTATCTCTTCCACCCATCTGCATCCAACTGGTCGTTAACTAACCGTCTGCATCTCATTTATGACAATGACAGCCTCAGTCAATCTGTCGAGTGGATATACAGCGGTGGATCTTATACATATAATCGATATGATTTTGAATATGGAACGGATGGTAAATTAGCCGACCGTCTTGGTTATGCCGGTGCCGATTCTTCATCTTGGACAGCCAATGCCCGGGACTATTACACGTATCATGCTGATGATGCAAGCAATGCAGCAGGCTTCATCTCCTTCATGGCTCATGATTTCCCCTACCTGCTTTCCCTGCAGCAGGATACGAGTTACGGCATGATATCTGAATTCGATCATTATTATTATAGCTGTTCCTGGATTTATTCCTCCAGGATCACAAGACAATATGATTCAAGCGATAGGTTAACGGATTGCCTTACCGAAATGAATACAGCAGGGTGGGTAAATGACTCCAAATTCACCATCACCTACGATGAAAATGGAAATCCGAGTTGCAAGACCACCTATGATTGGAACAATGGTAACTGGGTGCCGGTCACCTGTGAGACTTATACTTTCAGCACATTTACGATGAATCAAGATCCTGTCGCCCTTCCCTCAAACAGATTGAATATGAACATCTTTCCATCCCCCTTCTCAAAGCTGTTCAGCGTGTATGTGAATTCTAAAACGAATAATGAAGCGAGTATTGGTATCTACAACATCAGGGGACAGTGCGTGAAATCCGAAAAGATACTCCCAAATCGCATTTCCTCACTCGATACATCCAATCTTCCCAGCGGTATGTATTTTATAAAAGCTTCGCAAGGCAGCAATACGCAAACGAAGAAGGTCATAAAAATAAAATAGCTTTCCCTGTTCCCTGTTCTCCTCTGCCAATTCTTAACTCTTACTTCTAAGTTCTTACTTCTTGACATTCTGCTTTAATTACCATATATAAACATGGTCTAAAAGACCACGTAGCACTGTCTGAAAGACAGCGTTCCTCTGCAACT
>DAONDQ010000203.1:0-3403 GCA_035402645.1 Candidatus Cloacimonadota bacterium
ATAGAATAGCAGAAAAATCCCAAATCAAATAGCTTCACCTCTTACCAGCAACAGAAGTCGGGCGATCAGGGTCTTGTCTGCTGGTAGGGGAATGAGACTCCAGTCAAATATTTCAGATTGGGTTTCTTATAGGAAATATACGAATTAAAATAGTTACTCGCCGGATAACCTCGTAACATTCACTATTACTGTGCATTGCAGGCATGCATATGCACCGGTAAATATGTCTCCAACTACAATAAGTTGATCTCTCCGAGGCATGTATTTCATATCTCACACATTACCAGCCTCTTACCAGTTACAAAAATGTGCAAATCAAAAAATATTGGTAGAAATATTTTGACCCCGGTGTCTGTATGCTTCAGGGACCTCCGCTACCATCCCCCCATGGGTCTTGGGTCACCGAAGTGCCCCCTAAGACAAATTCACAGTATTAACATTTAAAAACTTACAGTTATGGTAACTATTTCTGGTTATGCCGAACGGGAATCCGTTGACGGCAAGAAGTTCTATGCACTTATACTCCAGGGGGGTATAGAAATGGTGCTCTCTGAAGAATCAGGTCGCTATTACGCCACCGCCAAGCAGGCAAGCATCACAAGCACATTTGACGAGCCCACATGCAGGGCGCTGGTAGGAACGAAACTCCCTGGACGCATCACCAGGATCCAGTGCGATCCTTATGAGCATGTCATCAAAGAGACTGGTGAAGTTCTTCAACTTCAACATCGCTGGACTTACAGTCCTAACGAAGCAGCCGTCGACGAGATGGTCTATGAAAAGGCAGTGGTTGAAGATCCATTTGCCCTCTGATCAGAGGAAGGGAGGTGAACAACCTCCCATCCTTCGAATTGTGTACTAACTTAAACAACTATCAATCATGGAATTAGTTAAAGCGGAACGCAAGTGCGCCAAGATTCGCCTTGCAATTCAAGGTCCTTCCGGTTCGGGGAAGACATACAGTGCGTTGTTATTAGCGCATGGACTTGAGAATAACTGGAACAAGATCGCAGTCATTGACGGTGAGGCGAATAGTTCTCATCTGTATTCACATCTCGGAGAATACCTTGTCCTGAACCTAACAAAACCATTTAGTCCCGAAAGGTATATCGAAGCGCTTGAGGCTTGTGAACATGCAGGTGCAGAGGTCATTATAATTGATGGACTGAGTCAGGAATGGTCTGGTGAAGGCGGTATCTTGGACTCATTGCAATCAATGACGGGAAATTCATTTGCAGCTTGGGCGAGGCTGACACCGAGACATAACAAACTGATCCAATACATCTTACAGAGCAAATGTCATATAATCGGGACCCTTAGGACGAAAATGGAGTACGTGCTACAACAACGAGATGGTAAGATGATCCCTGAGAAAGTGGGTCTTGCAGCTGTCCAAAGAGATGATCTCTCTTTTGAATTTACCTGTTTGCTTGATCTGGATATCAAACACAATGCCACTGCTTCAAAGGACAGAACAGGGCTCTTCATGGATAAACCACAGTTCATCATCTCAGAGACAACAGGAGCAATGATCAAGGACTGGTGCAATAGCGGTTTTAAAGTTGGAGACATTGAACTGGAGATTATGGAGTGCCAGACCATCGAAGGATTGAGGCACCTCTTCCAAAAATACCCAGAGTACCGCAAGCGCATAGAACCCGCCATATACAGACGCAAGGCACAGATAGAAACCCTTGCAGCAGTTGTAAACCCTTAAACCATACCTTATGGAAGAACTAATGACTATTAATAATTCAGAGGTAATCACTGACATTGAAGTATCAGGAATCTCTGATAGCCGGTTCATGGTGGCTAACACACAGTCTATCCCTTACCAGCTGCTGAAACAGAAATGTACCATACCGGTGTTCGCTAAGGATAACGAGTCTACAATCTCACACCAGGAGCTCATTGACATTATAGGAGACGCAGCATCTCTGGCGTTTCCCAATGAACGAATTCTGGACCCGGCAGTACGTGTTTCACATCCAATCAAGGGCAGAATCCCATCTGCTGTTGCAAAGCCGGCTAATGAGCTCAGGGAGCATGAGAAGACCATCTATTATGAACGGATGGCTTTCGTGTACGAGATCCCCTCAATTGAGGAGACCGTGAACGGGAACAGGTTATCATTGACCGTTGGCGGTGTAAGGGCTTATAACCTTGAGAACTTGTATGGGAGAAAGAGTGAGGAAAGGTTCAAAGTATTCGTGGGATTCAAGAACTGGTTATGCGTGAATCTATGTGTAAGCACGGATGGATTGCAGGGTGACCTCAGGGCAAGAACAACGCAGGAACTCCTGAACAGGGCATTCCAGTTGTTTGCAATGTTTAATGCACAGAAGCATCTGAATATTCTCCGTAACCTTGCTGACTATGGGCTCAATGAACATCAGTTTGCACAATTGATCGGAAGACTGAGGATGTATCCATACCTGAAGTCGAGCCTGAAGATCGGAATACCGGCGTTGGAGCTCGGAGATTCACAGGTCAACACAGTCATCCGGGATTATTACAAGGACACTTCGTTCTGCAGAGATAGCGAGGGAAATATATCACTGTGGAAGCTGTACAACCTACTGACTGGAGCTAATAAGAGCTCGTACATTGATACGTTCCTGGACAGGACGGTAAATGCCTTGTCTTTCACGCAGGTATTGTTAAACAGCCTGAAAAATGGGCAGTATCTCTGGTACCTCGATGGACAATGAGAAAATCCTTGATGAGATCCGGAGATTGTGCGACCCCAACTCAATTTTAGTGATTTATAAGAGGAGCTTGTATAAGATCCCTTGCCCGTTCCATGTAAGATTACTTGCGGATGTAGCAGGTTGGAAGAAGGGAGATGAGAAGTGGGTGGAAAGGGTGCAGGTTACCAGAGACCTCAGGATGGTCTACGTGATAGGAGGCTTGGCTTATCCTTTCCAGTTATTCCAGATCCTTCTTAGATAACTTGAATTACGGGAGTGCTCAACCAGGGCGCTCCCTTTACTTTAATACATACAAGAACATGAATAAACCAGACGAATTATTGGCATCAGAAGTTGAAATTGTGTACCGGACAAAAATACCGGCATCAAAACGGGTGCAGATCAAACATTCAGCAGATGCATTCAAGGTGCTTTGGGAGCACTGGAACAAAGACACGATAGAACACCACGAAGAATTCAAAATCCTTCTCCTGAACAACAAGAACGCCGTTCTCGGGATAGCCGACATCTCCAAGGGTGGAATCACAGGAACTATAATAGATCCAAGAATTGTTATGCAAACAGCTTTGAAAGCGCACGCGACTGGAATCATCCTGGCGCATAACCACCCTTCCAGTAATCCAACCCCATCGGAAGCAGACGTGAAGATAACGAAGAAGCTGGCTGAGGCTGGTAGGGTAATGGATATACAA
>DAONDQ010000204.1:0-3378 GCA_035402645.1 Candidatus Cloacimonadota bacterium
AACACATCCCCATCCAGTATTTCTCATATACTTATCCCAAGGATCATGATAAGCTTTCACATGAGATCCATCGGCTGGAAGAGGTCTACCATGTCTCTCACAAACAGGTGATGGAAGTAAAACAGAGACTGGATGCTATCAGGAAGAAACTGGTACAACTCGATGAACTTACCTGGAAGGATTATAAGGTCACTGGGGGAGAGAACCATCTCTGGCTTGTGTCTTCTTCAGATTTCAATGGTGATCCCGACCAGTTTGAGAAGGAGTTGGATGAATTCCTGAAGGAAGCAGAAGATCGAAAGCCAAGAACGCAAGCACTTCGCTTGGCATATCTTGGTGTCCCTCCAATCATCACCGATCTATATGAATATCTTGATTCTCTCGAAACGCAGGTTGTCTTCAATGAAGTTCAAAGACAGTTTTCCATGCCTTATCTGGCTGAGGATATCGTTGACCAGTATCTGCAGTTTACATATCCATATTCAGTACAGGACAGGCTTTCCGATATCACGGTGGAACTGAAACGCAGAAACGTCGATGCTGTGATAGGATATACCCAGTCATTCTGTCATCGGCAGATAGATCACTTCCTGATGAAGAAATATGTGAATATTCCCTTTATGAATCTTGAAGGAGATCAACCGGGTATTCTTGATGCCCGCACAAAACTTCGCATCGAAAGCTTCATCGAAATCCACCGCTAAAAACTCATACTTGCATCAGCCTTTACCATTGTTTTTCCGATTTCTCTCTGATATTAATCCTATCTTATACTGAAGCAATACCAATTCCTTTCCAATCCAGAGAGATTGCAAAGGGATTGGTATTGGATTGGTATGGGATTGGAAAGGGATTGGATTCTTAAAAGACGAAGATCGGAATTTTTGAAAAGATTTGCGCTTTCATTTACTTTCAAAAACTTCTTTACACACGACCTAATCCCTTCCCAACGTGGATTTGAAATATATGCCATTATCAACAATATAGGATAGACCATGAAAAAAGTCGATTTACTGATCGTGAATGCGAAAGAACTCGTAACACTCCAGGGTCCGAACCGAGCCAGGAAAGGCAGGGAAATGAAGGAACTGGGTGTTATTCCGCAAGGCACTATTGCCGTCCAGGATGGCAAGATTGTGGCTATTGGAAAGACTGCTGAAATTACTGAAGAATATAAGAGCAAGCATATCGTAGAAGCAACTGGGAAAGTCGTGATGCCGGGTTTTGTTGATCCACATACGCATCCAATCTTTGTCCACACGCGAGAAAATGAATATGCCATGCGTATCGAAGGGAAGACCTACGTGGAAATCGCACAGGCTGGGGGCGGGATTCGCAGTACGATCAAGACGACTCGTGACGCTTCCAAGACAGTACTCTTCGATTTGGCTCTGAACCGTATTCGTAAAATGATGAATATGGGTACGACAACCCTGGAAGCCAAGAGTGGTTACGGTTTATCTACAGAAAGCGAGATTCGACAGCTCGAAGTCATCCATATGCTGCAGAAGGTACTACCATTGGATATCGTACCCACTTTCATGGGTGCTCATGAGTATCCGGCAGAATATAAGGAAAACCATGAAGAATATCTTCGTATTCTGGAAAATGAAATGCTGCCGGCGGTTAAGGATACGGGACTTGCAGAATATTGTGATATCTTCACTGAGGCTCATGTATATTCCATAGATGAATCGAGAAGGATCCTGACCAGGGCAAAAGAATTGGGATTCAAACTGAGGATGCATGCTGATGAATTGGAGCCGATCGGCGGCGCAGAACTTGCGGCTGAATTGGGCTGCATTACGGCTGATCACCTCGGGGCTGCCTCTGACAAGGGAATCAAGGCATTGGCTGAGAAAAACGTGATCGCCGTCCTGCTTTCTGGAACCATATTCAGTTTGGGCTTGAAATCCTATGCCAGGGCGAGGGATATGATTACTGCCGGTGTGCCTGTTGCATTGGCGACGGATTATAATCCGGGCAGCTGCAATTGCGATTCCATGCAGACTATCATCTCCATTGCCTGTTCGCAGATGCGGATGACACCGGAAGAGGCAATCACCGCTTCCACGATCAACAGCGCTTATGCATTGGAATTGGGGGACAGGGTGGGTTCCTTTGAAGTTGGTAAGCAGGCGGATCTGCTGATCATGGATATTCCTTCCTATAAATACATCCCTTATCACTTGGGTTCCAGCGGAATCGAGACCGTGATCAAAAAAGGGGAAATCATCTATAACAATATGAATTCATAGAAGAGAGATAATCATGTTGAGAATGCAAAAACGCTCGGTTTTATCGATTATACTATTCCTTTTGTTTACTTCCCTGCTTTTTGCGGGGAATTTTCAAAGAGCCGTTATCATTAGTGATTCACAGAATAATGGGGTCTATGAGAGAGTCTCTGAAAAAGTGGTGGCACAACATCCGCAGGTAGTTTTTCATTGTGGTGATTGCGTTAATAATGGCAATAACGAAGATCTTTGGAGGCAATTCTTTACAATCACCAAAAAAATAACCGATGTCGCTCCTTTTTATCCTGCATGCGGGAATCACGAGAAAGGTGCTGCGAATCTGCTCAAACACTTTCCATACCTGGGGAAGACGTCCTGGTATTCCACAAACCAGGTTGGATTGCATTGGATCGTTCTGAATACCATGCAATCCATGGAGACGGATTCCAAGCAATACAAGTGGCTTGTTAAGGATCTCAAGCATAATCGCAGCATGTTCAGCATCATTGTGATGCATTATCCGGTTTACAGTTCCAGTCTACACGCATTTGATCTCAATTCCTACACACTGAAGCAACTGATTGAAAAGTATAATATCAAGCTGGTTTTCAGTGGGCATGACCATGTATATGAAAGATCATTTGATAAGGGTACGGATTATATCGTATGTGGCGGAGCCGGAGGTGGGTTAAGAGAGAAGATGCATAAAAATCCATATTCGCAGATTTTTAACTCGACACATCATTACTGTGTTTTAGATAACTACTCTGACTCCCTGCAGGTGAATGTATATGATTTGCAGGACGTAAAGATAGATACCTTCAGCATATTGAAAAAGGAATAATACAATGGAAAGACCATCTTGTGTAGGTTGCCTGTTGACAAGCAGTGTTTTGGTAGTCATATTTACTACGTTGATCAGTATTTTATTGAACCGAATATTCAAGGCGAATGCCTTTGATGAGGTGAGCACTGTATCAATGAACAATATCGTCAACCTGTTCATGGCACATAAGACGCTAATTGCAACTGCATTTATTGCAGCGTTGTTTCCTACATTTTATTTTGCTGCCTTGATCAATGACATCTATGTCAAATTCAAGAATAAGCGTGAAAAGGAAGTTGAAGAAGCAACAGCAGA
>DAONDQ010000205.1:0-3323 GCA_035402645.1 Candidatus Cloacimonadota bacterium
TGCAGAGCGGAGCGCCGATTTGTTATCGGCGTGCGAGGTGAATTTTCATTCACCTGTACAATCTTACTTCTTTGAATCGTCAAAGAAGTAACAAGAAAGCTCACTTCTGTAGTAGAAACGGAAACCAATAGCCAATAACGAATAGAGAATAAGCTTGTTTCCCCCGCTTTTGTAAAGAGGGGGATTAAGGGGGAGTTAGTTAGAGATTTTCGAAATTCACCTCTTACCCTGTGCGTGGCAAACATTTTCGTACCAAAGTCTAACCTGGAATAATCCTAAGCCATAGGTATGCAATACCAATCCCTTACCTGTCTCATTCCAATCCAAAGAGATTGGAATGGGATTGGTATTGGATTGGAATCCCATTGGATAGGGATTGGTTTGTCTAAGGATATGGTATGGACATGTGTTGAGTAGGACTCCGATCCGGCTGTGATGCACAAATATTGTGCAAATGCACGGAAAATGTGCATGATCCGCAGAAAACACAATCTGCTAACAAAATTGTAACAAAATGTATATCAATAAGTTATGGCGAAATAAAAATCATTTTTTCTTTGGCCCATGGCTTGCACATATGATAGATAAATAACAACGAGGAGTTAAAAAATGAAAAAGATATTTTCTTTCATCGCAATCGCACTCTTGAGCTTGAGTGTAATGTTTGCTGTTACCCCAGCCCCAACCAAGACCGTACAGCCTGTAAAAGCAAAGACTACCACAACCAAAACTGTCGCTAAGAAAGACACAACGAAGGCTACTCCTGTGAAAAAGGTCCATAAAGCTCATAAGGGTACGAAGAAAGTCGTCAACAAAACAGCTACTCAGCCAGTGAAGAAATCCGAAAAGAAATCTGAACAGAAACCTGCGCCAACGACTAAGTAAACTGCTAATCACGACTGACTAAAGTTCACTGGTAAAAACAAAAGACGAGATTACTCGTCTTTTGTTTTTTATACAATGATATCCTGCTCAAAGAAATTCATTGCAATAAATACTTTATCCTATAGTATTGAAGAATGATGAATAGAGAAAAAATGGAAAACATTTTCGATGAAATGACCAGTATTCACAGGGTTCGATTCATACTGGTGATCATTACCCTGCTGCTGGTGATATTATTTTCCTTCATTATTCATTTTGAAACCCATAAACTCAAAATCGTTTACAATCATGAGACGCAATTCAATCAGCAATATCTGTATCTTCTACGTGATTATCTCCAACAGAACCTGTATGTCACCAACCTGATCCAGAGGGAGTTGTTTGAACGTAATGAGATCGTTATCAATGAAGCGATGGAAAAGGAGAATAATGCCTATCTGGATTCGTTGATCGTGAAATTCGATATTCAAAACCTCACGATCCTGAACAACAAGGGTGAGATGCTTTATTCATATCCATATGAAATGGATTTTCCATACAAACTCGCAAATTTCAATAAAACCAACCGAATATCAATTTATGACCCCAAAACGAATCCCAAATGGGTTTATCTCGTAATGTGGCATCACGGTTTATGGTATATCAGCCAGATATCGAAGCAGAAATATCTGAAAATGATCAATCCCATCACATTCCAGAATATCTTTCATGATATCAATACCACAAGCGGAAACAAGATTGCACCTTATCCCTCTATCGAGTTCATAGCAGTCCAGGATACCACTGGCATTGTCTCGGCAAGTTCTTCCGATAATCATCTTTCTAAAATTGCTGACGATCGATTCCTGATGAATATTCTGAAGTTCAATAAGATCAATTCCAGAAAACTCATTTACAAGAACAGGATCGTGCTGGAAACCGCCATGCCTTTTCTTCTGGCAAACAATGATAAAGTCATTATTCGAATCGGCACATCCTTTGAAAGGGTTGATGAATATAAGCATCAGATCACCATGGACATTATTCTGTATTCATTTATTGTAATGCTGATCCTTTGCCTCGAGTTTGTCTTTTATTTCCGTAGTATCAAATATATTCAACTGACGAAGGCTTATGAAGACCAGAGGAGATTGAGCGAGATTGGCAAATTGGGTGGTGAGATCGCTCATGAGATCAAGAATCCGCTACAGAATATCAATCTGCTTCTGCAGAAGGTCAAGGACCATCCCAGCGATCAGCAGACGGTCGATTTCAATTGCGATCTGATTCATCAGCAAATTGGCATCATCGATAATATCACGAATAAATTCCTCACATTCTCGCGGGTTGTGAAACTCAACTATCAGCAGATCAATATTGCAGAGGCAATCCAGGAAGTGCTGAAGGAAATGGCAATCCAGATCGAATCGAGACAAGCAAGGCTCAATCTTTCGGGAAGGGATGATATCTGTTGGCATCTTGATCGGGAGATCTTCAAAAATATCATTTTCAATCTCTTGAAAAATGCATTGGAAGCAAGCGAGAAAAAGAATGACCTGCAAATGGATATCTGTTGGCTTGCGGAAAATGGGAAACTCACGGTTGAAATAAATGACAATGCGGGTGGGATCAAACCGGATATCTTCGAGAAGATTTTTGACCTATATTTTACAACTAAAAGTGAAGGTCATGGAATCGGTCTGCCGATCTGCAGGAAATATGTGGAGGCGATGAATGGCATTATCAATTTCACAAATCAATATCCAACAGGATTGAATGTAACGATGATATTCCAGAAGAATGAGGTTAGGCATGAGAATATTACTGATTGAAGACGATAAACTACAACTGGATATATTGGCTGATTACCTGGTAGATGCGGGATACAAGGTTACAAAAGCAGAGGATGGGGAAAAAGGGATCAAAGCATTCCAGGAAGATACTTTCGATTTGGTGATCAGTGATTTTCGAATGCCCAAAATGGATGGGAAGCAGGTGTTGCAGCAAATTCGAAGCATCAATCCTTTTGTCTCTGTCATTATCGTGACAGCCTATAGTTCGATCGATGATGCGGTAGAGCTGATGAAGCTCGGTGCCATAGACTATATCCAGAAACCTTTTCCGATCGAGGAATTACTCAACAAGGTGAAGGCAGCCAAGATAGAGCAGGAATCCATCCATGATAAAAGAAACCTGGAAGAGATCATCACCACCCTTGAAATTCCGCAGCAATATATCTTTCACAGTAAATGCATGACCGAGCTATTGTCCATTGTCAGGAGAGTCGCCAATAGTGAGACGTCCGTGCTCATCTATGGTGAAAGCGGTACCGGCAAGGAAGTGATTGCCGACATCATTCATTACCTGAGTGGAAGGGCAAAAAACAGGATTGTGAAGATCAATTGCTCTGCAATACCTGAAACACTGATGGAAAGCGAATTGTTTGGGCATGTGAAGGG
>DAONDQ010000206.1:0-3310 GCA_035402645.1 Candidatus Cloacimonadota bacterium
AATAGGGCTTTGCACCTCAGCAGACCCGGATACAACGCAGATATTCGCCGCGCTGGACAAGATACTAAAACACATCTGGCTGGTGTCGGACTCCAAAGCTTTATCCTCCCCTCTGGGCACCCTGACTGATCCAAAGGTGCTATCCGAATCCAGAAAAGCGGAATACAAGGAAATTCTGATTAACAAGCTACGCACAATGAAACACGAACTACTGCTAGTGACCGGAGTAAAGTGCATAAGCACAAAGCAAAACAAGAATAGCACATTGTAACTCGGTATATGGGGCAGAACGTCATAATGGAGCTTGTGCAATATGAGAAAACCAAGGGAACAGTGCAGATAAACCCGGCTAAGTATTTCGAGGGGATAAGCTCTGAGCTGTGGGACTATCATATTGGCGGGTATCAGGTGTTGAATAAATACCTTAAATACCGCAAAGGAAAGAGCTTGGAAGACCCTATCCACTATTGCCGGATGGTAACTACTCTGGCTAAATTAGTCGATTATCAGGCTCAAATAAAACAAATAATTGTAACCATTATCCAATAGAAAAGCCCGGGTTGCCCCGGGCTTTTCACAATGCCATTTGATACTATTTCATCAACAACATTTTCGATATATGGGTTCGGTTTGGTGTTGTCAGTCTATAGAAATAGACTCCAGATGATACGGATCTGCCGTTAGCATCCTTACCATCCCAGACAACTGAGTGCCTACCAGCTATCCTATTTTCATTTAATAGAGTTTTAACTTTCTGTCCCCGAATATTGTAGACATCCAGGTTGCATACCATTTCTGATGGGATTGAGAAAGTTATTGTTGTTGATGGGTTAAAAGGATTCGGATAATTCTGAGCCAAGCTTATTGTAGTAGGGATATTGTTTTCAGTTGGTAGTATTTCATTATCTAACATTGCAAGTAACGAGTTTACTCTTGATCTCCACTCCGAAATTGTGCTTACCTTGAATTGAGGTTTTTTCCCAACATAATTATTCCCACTTTTACTTACATCCATTAATAAGTAAACATATCCCAAATCGATAATAGCGCATAAGGAGTCAATAACAGAGGGCGGATTATCAATCACGCTTTCATAAAAATCGATAGCTGAAACATAGTTCTCCAGTCTGATATCGCATTTCGTTGCCAAACAATCTGCTATGAATTCACTTTCTTCTGTTAAACGAAGGTTGTTTTCAGAAATATAATATGTTTTCAAGGCTGTATAATCAGAATTCCAATCGGGCTTATACTCTTTTTTATCTTCTATTCGAAGCAAAGCCTTAGCCGCTAATTTAGCATGTTCTGTGTCAGGAAACTCACTTATCAATTGCTTATAATCGGCTATAGCTTCGACATACTCTTCAGCTAATTCATGATTAAAAGCGATTCTATACAAAGCTGCAGCTGTAGTTTCTTCAATGTCTGGAATATTTCCAGGTGTCCACACTGGTTCAAACTCAAATGAAGAAAACGGACTTAGGTCTTGTTCAGGATGGAAATCGTTTCCCCAATAATTATATCGAACATCAACTAGATCATTGGGGGCAGAGGCAATAAAAACCCAAGGAGCGGCGTGGTTGTTATTTTGTATACTATTATAAATTAGTGCGTCGGGGATCGAGTTACTTGCCATATAAATCTGATACCCTGCATTATTTCGGACAATCTGGTGTGCGTTATTGTGGGCATTACTTCCAATCAATGACCATGAACTCAAACTAAAAGATTGAATTCCACCGCCAACATTGTATTGAATTACATTGCTATCAACTATATCGCAATAGGTTCCAATTAGCCTAACACCATAGTCAATACAACTCTCAATAGTATTATTCGCAACCTTTGATTCACCACCAAACCCACTATAAGCGATTGTCAGCCCAGCACCATCAGAATCCAAGATATTATTATTAATGACGGCGTACATCGGAATTGAAAACAGCTCAACACTTCCTTGATTGAAACTATTATTCAGAATAGAGACTGACATGTTTCCGGAATTTAGACCTTCTGCACCACATATCACGCTCGTTCTGGTAAAACCACACTGCTCGACGGACACTGTGGAGTTGAGCGTGATAACCGTGTTGTAGTTATTGGCAGTAGAAACACCCAGAGTATCTGCGTACAAGTAGATCTCGCCGCCTGAATGCTCAAGAGAACTATCGACGTATTCATTAAAGAAAGAACTTACTGTTGAGTCATACCAATACATGTTACACATGTATGCATCGGTATCCAATATACTGATTTGGCATCCATTGCTGTAAGTACTATAATTATCAAGGCTACAACTACTAATGTCAAGATTGCTGTTGATTGTCGTTAATGAATCATGCGACATATTACATGAATTAAAGCTAACTGATGAATTGTATGCTTCAATTGGAGTTCTCGTAAAGGTACAATCGCTAAAAGATGTATTGGATAATCCATTTAGAATAACTCCGTGCCACTGCATCCCTGTTGGTGATGAAAATGTGACATTTGTCCCACAGGTAAGAGCTCCATTAACGACAATTTTGCTGCCATTTGATTGATTGTTAGCAAGTCTTTTACCTGTAATTACTGAGTTATCTAAAATCCGAATGAGCCCTTCAACAATAATCTGACCCTTGTAGTCCAATTCAAAGTTTCCATCCAACACAAGTGTTGAATTTGTCGGTACTAGAACTTGATTATTTAATGCCATTACCTGACCAGGATTAGAACTAAGGGTTTCCTCACCAACGATTACTCGGACGATATCTGGAACATGATTGTGTTTAAAAACACTTACATACTTGAAAGAGATATCCGATGTTGCGATTCCATTGCTGTCTGTGTAAACAACTCTTTTTTGGGTATCGTTTTGGAAAACAACCCTAGCATTCTCTACGACACTTCCTGAACCATTAACTACACAAACTGACAAGTCGCTGAAATTCACAACAGTTCTTAGGGTGTTGGGATTGGGTGACCAGATAGCCATATCAGGATCACCAAAATAATGCATGCTATGTGCCCCAAAATTGTTAGGGGAAGCCAATTCATCAACTCTTGAAGCAGCAAAACTAGCCCCTGCATTCCAAGGATCAGCTTCGGGATACAAGTCGTTCACAGCAGAAGCAAATATGTTTGTCACAAAACTGTTCTCCCAAACGGATTCGGTAGAACCTACTCGAGTATTCCCCACCCATAGCGGTCCACCCTTACCTGTTAAATATGTTGTAAACGCTTCCGCCATAGAGGGATAAGCGTCCTCATTGCCATTGGTCATACCATAATCATATTGACCAGTATAACATGATTTAGCAATCATCAATGA
>DAONDQ010000207.1:0-3203 GCA_035402645.1 Candidatus Cloacimonadota bacterium
AACTTCTTTAACATCGGAGATAAGTTTGTTACCGGAATTCAATGCAGCTTCAATGCCGAGTAGTGCGTATTTACACATTGCAACAAATAATACCATTTTACTCAGTGTGAATATGCAACCCATTACAACTGAACCTCAAGCAATCGATACAGTCTCGGTCAATGGAGTTCAACTGACCCACTCACTGATACGTATCGATAACAAGACTCTTATCAAAGGTTTGAACAAGGTCGAAATCAAACTTGCAAATGAAACAGATACAGATGAATATTTTGCATCGAATCTGCAGATATTCTATGAAAAGACAACCACAAGCGCCATGCCTTCTGACGATAAGCAGATGGCACAGAATAAAAAGGAAGGTGGGAATGAAAATTAGGACTCTGTTACTTGCCTTATTGTTCTGTTTTTCAATTTCCTACATTGCTGCTCAGGAATCAACTGATGTAGAAAAGAAATTCACGGATCAGAATGCGAAAGTGATCAAGGAAGATACGACGGAAGATGTCCGTGCTACGATCAGAGTCCCTGATACAAATGCTTTCATGGGAAGAAAGAAAACGGAAATCACGGACGACTATCGTAATTTCCTGATGCAGAAACTAATCAAATCAAATAAGAATCTTTATAAATAATGGAGGAATAGGTTATTATGAATACTAAAAAAATATGTTCTTTGATATCCCTCACAACGGCAGGAGTCTTATCCTTTGCCCAGGAAGCTGCAAAAGGTGCTGAAAAGCCACTGAATGCAGGGACTTCCATCGGCGGGATCATTCATGACAGTGGTGTCGTGTTTGCAACTCTGATCCTTGGTATGCTTGTTCTCGCAGTTGTATATGGTATCATCAAGATCAGAAGAATCATCATCCTCGAGAAGATCGATGCCGGTAAGTTCTATTTGAAATTAAAGGGATATGTAAAAAATGATGAAATAGACGAAGCAATCAAGATTTGCGACAGTTTTCGTAAGACTACCCTGGGCTTCATTTTCTGGAGCGGTTTCTCGATATTCCGCGATGCCAGAAAATCAGGCAAGAAAGGAGCAGAACTCAGGGATTCAGTGCAAAATGCATTTGATGAAGCATCATTGCAGACGATCCCCGGAATCGATTCCGGTTTGTTCTGGCTCGACCTTTTTGCCCAGGTCGCAATGCTGCTCGGTTTGCTGGGTACAGTTTGGGGATTGATTGGATCCTTCAATGCACTTGCCACAGCAGCACCGGTGGATCAATCAAGACTGCTGACTTTTGGTATCAAGACTGCCATGGGAACAACTGCTCTTGGTTTGATCTGCGCGATTCCCATCCAATTCCTTCGCAGTTGGTTGCAAAGCAATGCTGAAAGAGTTATCAACGAGATCGATGAATACAGTATCAAGATGATTAACCAGATCAACAACACGATCAAGGATTAAATCATGGCATTCTCTCCATCGAAAGGCCGTAATACAAGGATGACTGGAATGGAGCCACTTGATATGACTCCAATCATGAATCTTTTTATTACGATCATTCCAATGCTGCTCACAATGCTTGTGACGGTTCAATTATCCTATATATCTCTGAACCTTGCTGCAACTTCGCAGGGTGGTGGAGGAACGGGTAATGGACCTGGCGGCGAAAAGATCAAAGTTGTGAAAGTCATTCTCTACAACAATAGGATCGAAGTTCAGGAAGAAGGTGCAAAATCGACTTCAATTCCAACATTCTTCTCACAAGGAAATGTGAAGTATGATTTTGTAGCATTGGATCAAACCATCACGGATATAAAGAGAAGGAACCCCGATCTCTTCAATATCAAGGTCGTTCCTTATCCGGATGTTACTTATAATACTCTCGTCAGATCCATTGATATCTGCAAGATCGATGGTTTTCCCAATGTGACCTATTCAATTCCCGAAACAAGATACTACGAAGCTACGAATTAGGAAGATACATGAGTTACATATCCAGTAAAAGAATAAAGGGACGTGAAACCAATAAAAAAGTCCGTAGACGAGTAAAAAAAGCGAATAAGCTAAATATTACATCTCTGACTGACGTATTGACTATTCTCTTGGTTTTCCTGATCAAGAATGTGTCCATGGAAGTTCAGAGAGTGTCTGTTCCAGCGAATATGAAATTCCCTACCACAATGAGTACTGAGGATTTGGCAAAAGACGCTGACACAGTCATATTGAAAGTCTATCCGGATAGAATATTGCTTGGTGCTGATAACATTAATGTGGGCAGTTTGCAGGATCTTGTTTCGGACGAAAAAACACGAAAGAACATTCTCCTATTCCTTACCGACCAAACGAGCAAGATCAAAGCGAATAATCCGAATGCCGTACCTGTTCTCATGATCCAGGCAGATGATAGCGTCCTGTGCAATTACATATCAGAGATCGTCAATGTGAGTGTCGCTTCAAGGTTTACCAATATCTACTTCTGCACCTTGAAAGGTGATATTAAAGAAAAGATCTTGAAGTTGTAGAGGGGGGACGATGTTTGAGAAAGTACTGAATATTAAATTAAACTATAAGGGTAAGAATCTCGATGTTGCCAAATACAAGAGAGATTTCAAGAAGAACTTTTTTATTGGTAGCAATAAAAACCAGTTTTGGCAAATCCTTGATTCTACGTTCCCATCCAAATTCCTCCTTGTGGAATGCGAAAAGGATCAATATGTCCTGAATCTCCGTCAAGGCATGGAAGTGAAGGTAAAAAAAGGTGACCATGTTCTGGATACCTCTACCTTGATTCAGGAAAGACTGATCAAGGGGAATCAGTTGATTCTTACTCCAGATACCACAGGTTCCATTACCTTCTCACAGAATTGGGAAATTGCCTATGAATTTCAACAACCTTATACATATGAACTGACGGAAGAACAAAGACAAATCATCCGTCAGTATGGTCGTAGGGCTGAGCCCACGATTGAATACAAATTCGCCCGTAATACGTTTATTGCGAGTATTATCTTTACAGCTATCTTTATGTATCTGTTCAACCTGCTGTACAAGCCGCCCGTACTCGATAATACGCTGCAAAACCGTCTTGCTTATTCCAACAAGATGGCGCAACTCGTTACACCTGAAATCCCCGCAAGCATGCAGGAAGACCTGAATCAAGCAGGTGAAGAAAATGGTGAAGCGAATAAAACTTCAGTGAAACAAGGGAAAGCAACAAAAGGTACCGGAACGGGTGCCGGTGAAATTG
>DAONDQ010000208.1:0-3197 GCA_035402645.1 Candidatus Cloacimonadota bacterium
TGATACCCGGTTATCTTGGATTATCAAATTCAGACTTTATTGAATTCAGTCATATTACGGCTGATTTGTGTAATTCAAATCTTTACTCATTTTTCTCAGGTGAAAATTTGGATAATCTTCTTTTCGAAAATGTTCACGTCAAAGGTGCTGTTGGAACAGGTATAGCCTGCATGTCTCTCGGAAATGCAAATATGACAATGAGAAACTGTTCATTCAATCATATCATAAGTAATTTAACTGATTGGGGTTCTCAGGCTATGTTTCAGTTTTGTATGGTTGACAGTATTATCATTGAGAATACATCATTCACCAATTGCGAATCCTATAATGAAGGAGGTGGAATCGTAGGTTTGATTGCCTTCAATGATACTCAGACCAATCTGCAACCTAAGATACGAGTAAATAACTGTCTATTTGCGAATAACTTTACTCAATATAACCCTACGGTATCTACCTTTACTTATGTTGACCTTCAATCTGAATTCAATAACTGCACTTTTATTAATAACAGAGCAAATAATCTGATGCCGGCACTCATCCTTGAAAGTGATGCAATAGTTAGAAATTCGATATTTGATAATCCCACATATCGAGAAATCCTTTTTGTTGATAATTACATAAACGGCTCAGATTACAGATATCAGATGCTGAATAATGATGTAGTAGGTGGTGTAGCAGCAACACACGAGAACGGTGATACCGGTCATGTAACCTGGCATGAGGGGAATATCTTCGATAATCCTGCCATCGTGGGCGGAGATTTGAATGATCCCCTGAGTTATCTTCTCAGTTCAGATTCTCCCTGCATTGATGCAGGCACACCAGATACAACGGGATTATTCCTACCCCTTGCCGATCTGGCAGGGAATTACCGAATCTGGAATAACAGGATCGATATGGGATGTTATGAATATGGTTCTGCTCCTGTGGGGACTGAAGATCAATTACATACTGAAGTATATAGTTCATTAAGCAATTACCCCAATCCGTTCAATCCCAGTACCACCATATCATACAACCTGAAGGATAATGCGCAGGTCACTCTTGATATCTACAATATCAGGGGACAACTTGTAAAGAGTCTTGTGCATGAGAAGCAATCTTCAGGAAAGCACTCAATCGTATGGAATGGGAGAGATGAAAGCAATACTTCATGTGCTAGTGGAGTGTACCTGTATCGGTTGAAAGCTGGAGAGGCCCTCATTACCCGTAAGATGATCCTCATGAAATAGAAATGACGAAATTTTAAGCAGAAAAAGCAGAATCTATTTGAATATCTGCAATATCATGATTGACAAAAATATAATTCCAATTTATTAGAATTTCAAAACGATAGGAGGTTTCAATGCGCTTTACAAATTGACTATTGTAACAGCTTTCCGATTCATTTCAATTCATCATCTCACCACAAGGTAGCTGTTACACTGCAAACGAAAATTTTATGATTAGGAGATTAATATGCAGTTCATACAGCTAAAAAATATACACTTCACCTATCCCGACCAATATATACCCATACTATCCGGTATTCATCTCGATATAGCAGAAGGGGAAAAGATTGCCCTCATTGGTAAGAATGGATGTGGAAAATCTACTCTCATCAATATCATCATGGGGAGGTTAGTACCGATACGGGGTGAAATCACATACCCAAAAGGAAAACCGAACATTGCTTATCTACAGCAGGATACGACGATTCAGGCAAGCTTAAGCGTACGTGAGTACCTATTCCAATCGATTCCCAATATCTCTGAAATATGGAATGAAATCCAATCACTTTCAGAAAAGCCATTATTATCTGAAGAAGAAGGTTTACAGCTTGCTGAATTATGGCAGGAATATCATGCCAAGCACGGACCTGACTGGGAGAAGGAAATAGAGGAGCAGCTATTCAAGTTTGATCTGTCAAATCTTTCATCTCATTCCTGCAGGGAGCTTTCGGGAGGAGAATCCACAAGACTGCAGATGGCAAAGCTATTGCTTACTCATCCGGATATCCTGATATTGGATGAGCCGACGAATCACCTGGATATAGAGCAGCTAACTTGGCTTGAAGGATGGCTGCAAAACTATAAGGGAGCTATATTGTATGTATCCCATGATAGGGTATTCATCGATCATACAGCAACCAAAATCGCAGAATTGAATCATGCTGAATTGGTCATTCGTTCCGGGAATTTTTCGAGTTTTTCCCAGAATCGTGCTGATGAACAATCACACCAGATGGTTCAGTATGAAGAAAGACAAAAACTGGTTCATAGATTACAAACTGCAGCTCAGAAAAGACGTTCCTGGGCAAAGACCTTCCAACCCGAAACACGTTCCGAGGGAGGCGGTTTCGTATATGAATCTGTCTATAATGCTGCAAGGACAATGACGCAACAAGCCAAGCATATCGAGCAGAGAATCCAGATGCTGAATGAAAGATATCCACAGGAGAAGCCTTTCATAGATAAAAAGCGTAAAATCAAATTCACGAATACCCATCAATCAGCAAAGCAATTGATCCATGCTTCAGATTTAGGATTCAGATATCATGAAGAATGGGTCATCAGAAACCTGTTCTTCCATCTCGAATACGGTGAAAAGGTCTGGCTGGCAGGAAAAAATGGAAGCGGCAAAACGACACTTCTTCATTTGCTGTTTGGACTGCTCAAACCATCTGAAGGAGTTATTTCGTATAGCGAAAGGCTGAAAATAGGATTCTATTACCAGGATCTGAGCATCCTCAATCCGAAGGAGACCGTGCTTTCCCTTCTTCGAAACACTGGAAAAGAAGATGCAATAATAAGAAATTTTATGGGATGCCTGGGATTACAGGGAGATATTGCAGATGAACGAATCGGCAGCCTGTCCTGGGGTGAAAAGGCGAAAGTCCAACTTGTTCAGCTTCTTCTATCTGAGTTCAATGTCCTATTTCTCGACGAACCAACCAATCATCTTGATATCGCAAGCAGGGAAATGTTGGAAAAAGCATTGGGTGAATATCCGGGAGCTATTGTTTTTGTATCCCATGATAGAGCCTTCATTCATCAGCTTGCCACGAGACAGGTGATTTTAGGGGATGATGAGTAAGCAGAAGATGATTGCTGAGAAGTTTGTCCCATTCATTCGGATATCGTCTTCTTTCAATGAGATGCATAAATAGTTATTCTTTTCCTTGACGTATAACAAGCCCCTTTCGAATGTTACATTCT
>DAONDQ010000209.1:0-3170 GCA_035402645.1 Candidatus Cloacimonadota bacterium
ATACCGCTTTAAACAATTGTCTTGCAGGAAGCATTTTTGAAGGTCTATTCACATATGATATGCACACGATGGGACAAGCGTTATTATATGCCAAAATCTACTTAAATAGTATATATGGAGTATCTGATCCAACTCTTGCAGCAGCCTTTGCTCATATCTGTAACTTAATGGGAGACCCAACGGTGGAAGCTTTCAAGGGTATCCCATCAACTTTTTCGGTTACATATCCTACTACAATTCCTTCCGGAACAGCCATGTTCGAGATCTCAGTTAACGACAATATAAGTCATAGTATAAGCAATGCGCATGTGACTTTAAGCTCGGGATCAGAAGTTGTTTTTAATGGCATGACTGATAGTTCTGGAAAAGTGTATGCATCCATCCCAACCAGTATTTCAGGTCAATTGATCGTAACGGTTTCAATGCAGGATTATTATCCATTTTTATCGACCATCGATATCAATCCTTCTGGAGCACTCGTTTATGATTCGCAGACGATCGATGATGATAATACCGGCAATTCAAGCGGAAACAGTAATAATCAGGCAAACGGTGGGGAGACAATCGAATATTTTGTGAATGTTAAAAACACAAGCAGTTCTGTGATGGATAATATTTCAGGGATTCTGTCTTCTCAAGATCCATTCGTACAAATATCGACTACTACTGCTGAATATAACACGATTCAAGCTGGTGCAATCGTTCCGAATATATCACCTTTCTTACTATATATCAATAACAATTGCCCGGATCATTATGTTATCCATTTCAATCTGTCACTTTCGAGTGGCATCGCTCTTCCAGTTCTTTTAGAAGTTAGAAATGCAGATATGGATATCAGTACGGTTGTAGTAAATGATAATGCCAACCAAATACTTGATCCTGGTGAGACATCATTATTGAATGTCAGTTTAATCAATAATGGTACTATGCCTCTTACCAATTTGTCTGGTATTTTGCATTCAGGTAGCGGATTAGTTGTTGTGCAGGATTCTACGGCATTTTATGGAAATGTCAATCCAGGAGATACAATCATCCCTACTACAGATACCTTCATCATTCATGGACAACTTCAGTTGATCAGAGGGATGAAAATACCCTTTACAATAGATTTGTTTAACGATGCAGGCTATACTGAGACAGAATTATTTTTCATCAACATTGGACAGGTCTCAGTAACTGATCCTTTCGGACCCGACAATTATGGGTATCTGATTTATGATACAGGTGACACAGGATATCCTGATGTTCCTTCCTACGATTGGGTCGGTATTTCTCCGACTGAATCGGGCTCCGGTACGCTTCTTGCGTTTAATGATACGGGTTCCGATTATGATGAAGGTGACAATGTCGGTTCTGTTACAATTCTTCCAGTAACACTTCCATTTGCTTTCTCCTTTTATGGTGTGAATTATCAGTCAATGAGTGTCTGTTCAAATGGTTTCATCACTTTTACCAATTCTCAGAATGGCGATTTCCGAAATTGGCATTTACCTGGAGCACTTGGTCCCAATGCCATGGTCGCAGCATTTTGGGATGATCTTATCCTATTAACTGGCGCTGGTGTTTATAGATACTATGATTCTGTTCAGCATCGATTCATCATCGAATGGTACCAAACAAAGAATGGCTACGATCGTACTTCTGAGGAGACTTTTGAAGTGATATTATATGATCCGGCGTATTATCCAACTTCAAATGGGGATGGTCAGATCAAGATTCAATATAAAGTCTTTAATAATGTCGATACCGGTGGTGGCGGATCTCCGCGACAGGGCGACTATTGTACCATTGGAATTAAAGATCATACTGGCCTGGTTGGACTGGAATATTCCTTTAATAATCAATATCCAGCCGCAGCAGCCCCCCTCTCTAACAATAACGCGTTACTAATTACCGGCATTCCAATCGTGCAGGAAGCACCACATATTTTGCTTGGGGAACTCGTTTTACAGGATCAAAATATGAATCAGATTGCAGAACCGGGTGAAACGGTTGATTTCGGTATCCGCTTATCCAATATGGGAAATACGATTGCTACGAATGTACATGCCAGTATTTCCTCAGTAGATGAGTATGTGACTATATTGAACTCATCTTCTTTGTATGATCCGATTGCCGGGCAGAATAGTGGTATTAATAAAACATATTTCCGTATTCTAATTTCTCCTGCTTGTCCGGATCATCATATTATCACATTGACAGTCTTCATCACAGCACAGGGCTATTCCTGGCAAAGATATGCATCAATACAGGTTACCAAACCCCAATTATCATTTGGCAACACATATATAAATGATATTAATGGAAATAACAATGGAATGGCAGATCCTGGAGAATCGTTTAAAATCATCATGAATATTTCAAATCCCGGGACTGTGGATGATAAGGATGCAACGATTACTGTAAGCACGACAGATCAGAGTCTTATTATTTCCAATCCCACAATTCAAATTGGAAGAATACCAGCAGGTCAAACGAAACAAGCTGTTGTCAATATGTCATTGGCTCAAAACGCTGTGATTGGCAATTTCGTAACGATTCATTATCAACTCTCGGGCGATAATGCAAACCCCATAAATGGTGTATATTCGCTTGGCATTCACACGACTGGTGTTTACAATGATTTTGAAGCAACGAATGGCGGTTTCATTTCCCAAAGTGGCTGGATGTGGGGTACTTCAAATCAAACTTCCGGTCATTCAGGAAGAAATATGTGGGGAACATCATTGAATGCTGAATATCCTGCAAATGCGAACTTTATCTTGACCACTCCCCTATTAATGATAGGAAGTAATGCACAATTGTCATTCTGGCATAAATACGGTTGTGAATCCACTTATGATGGTGGGAATGTAAGTATCTCTACTGATGGAGGAACAACATACAATCTTCTCACACCTGATGGAGGATATCCGGCTCTATCTGTATCATCCCTACAAGAACCATGCTTTAGTGGAACTTTATCATCCTGGGTGCTAGTTAACTTTGATTTATCACAATATGGGAATCAACAAATCAAGATTCGTTGGCATTTCTGTTCCGACTCTATGGTCAACGGTATTGGATGGTTTATTGATGACGTTTCGATATCGGGTTTTACGAATCCGACTGGAATCATACAAGGTAATTTGCAATTTGCTGAAGAGAATCCTCAATATACCCATGCG
>DAONDQ010000210.1:0-3140 GCA_035402645.1 Candidatus Cloacimonadota bacterium
CAAACGATATGAGTACTGTCGGATGGTGGTCAGCTAACAGCGGGGGGACAACTCGTGAAGTGGGAACCAGGCAACCCAATGAACTGGAATCTATGACATGAGCGGTAATGTATGGGAATGGTGCTGGGATATCTATGCTCCCTACCCGACAACACCGCAAGTTGATTATCGGGGTCCTTCAAGTGGAACATACCGTGTAACGCATGGTTCAAGCTGGTTTTGTCCGAGTTATATGTGTCCGCTTCGGGTGAGATTCAATCATAATCCGACTTATAGTCTCTTTTTCCTGGGATTGCGTGTCTGCAGGAGTTCTTTAGGGTAAATCATGCAATGAAACAAGGTTTGGAGGCAAAATGAACAAGCTGTTTCTTGTATTTATACTATTGTGTATTTCACTTGCCCCTATGGCTATGGAGAATAAGGATAGATCATCACAGGATCAGTATATACCACAGGTATATTCAAGTAGTGATTCTATCGATGCAAGAATCACAACTCCCATTGTGGTGTCGATGACTGTCAGTGCAAATAAAGTGACCTTGATCTGGTCACCGGTATCAGGTGCTTCGAGCTATGTGGTCGAGGCATCGAATTCAGTGACAACAGGCTTTCACGATCTGTCATCCTACGGTTCTTTTTCAACTGTAGGCAGTAATGTGAAATGGTCAGAGAATTATGCCACAGGTTATCATTTCTATCGTGTGAAGGCAATCGCTGCAAACACAGGCAATATGGTGTATGTTGCAGGTGGTACATTCAACAATGGTTCAGCCAATATGACGGTGAGCAGTTTCTATATTGAGAAATATGAGATCACATCATCAGAATTCTATAGAGTCATGGGTTTCAATCGCAATTACTTCACGAATGTCGTGAATGGACCAGCGAATCAGGTGTTGTGGGTGGAAGCGATCGAATACTGCAATCGAAGAAGCATGCTGGAAGGGTTGACTCCCTGCTACAGTTATCTGACTTATGGAACGAATCCGAATAATTGGCCCAGTGGTTGGGATACGGCCGCTCATCATACTAACATTAGTTGCAACTGGTCAGCGAATGGATACCGACTGCCTACGGAGATGGAATCATGGTTCGCAGCCCGTGGAGGAAATCAGACCCACAACTACAATTTCAGCGGTTCCAACAATTTCGATGCTGTGGGATGGTACAATGGCAATTCAGGTGGTACAACTCATCCAATAGGACTGAAAGCGCCCAATGAACTTGGGTTATATGATATGAGCGGGAATGTCTTTGAGTGGGTATGGGATATTTATGGCTCGTATCCAACTACTCCACAAACCAATTATACCGGTCCGACCAGCGGAAGTGAAAGGGTTATGCGGGGTTGCAGTTGGTATTGTTCCCCCTATTGCTATGTTTCATTCAGGGAAAGTTGGTCTCCCGCATCGGTGAATTATCTCATAGGCTTCCGTGTTTGCAGGAAGGGAAACTGAGGTAAGCATTGTAAACCGGAACATATTTCACAGAATAAAAGATAAAAAATAATATTTGACTTGTTTTGACGCAATATTAACTCTGCATCATATTTTGATGAGCGGGGGTAATGATGCGTATTCATATTTTGTTAATGATCAGTCTTCTTTTCACGTTTGTTTTACCTGTCTTTTCCTTAGAAACACCATATCTAATCAGAATTGACATCACACAGATCAATGATATCGAGCATTTCAAACAACTTCAATTACCCCTATACCATCGAAAGGGAAATGACCTTTTCATTGGAATTGACCAGGAAGGCATCAAGAATCTTCACGGTATCCCATATCAGGTCATTGACGATGCTTTTACTCCTCAATCAACATACATTCTTACTTCAGAGAAAGGCAAGAATTTACAGTGGAATGATGCATGGGGAAAGCTCTTATGGCAAACTTCAACTGAATTCCTGATCAAGTCGAATGATGATATGCTTCTGAAAATGAAAGGGACTCCTTTTATGGCAGTACCTTTGTTGAAGAAACCTGTATATTTCGATGATCAGCATTTGAAAGCCCCAACTTCCATGAACATGGACAGGACGATCATCCAGGATATGGTCAATCAAGTGAATGCTGATAGCATTCAAAGTGATATTCAACATTTGCAGGACTTTGTAACACGTTATTATGCAGCATCAACTCTTGAAAGTGTTACATCCTGGATCCAGAACCAGTTCATCAGGATGGGATATACGGATGTGCAGATCGGGACATTCAGCATTGGTGGTTACACGCAGCACAACGTGATTGCCACTTTGCCTGGAAATATCACGCCCAATCAGAATATCGTGGTTGGCGGACATAGTGACGATAATATTTCCTTCGGTAATACCGATCCCATGGTGTTCTGCCCGGGTGCAGATGACAATGCCAGCGGTGTGGCTGCTGTTCTGGAAATGGCTCGTGTCTTCAAACTGATGAATTACCAGCCTGCGAGCACTTTCCGTTTTGTTACCTTTGGATGCGAAGAGATGGGGCTATTCGGCAGCCAGTTCTATTCACAAGATTTGCATGACATGGGTGCTGAGGTAAAACTCATGCTCAATCATGACATGATAGCAACTCATGATGATAATTATGATTATGATTATGTGGTTCTTGAACCGTATACAGGATATGATGCTTATACACAGTTCACAGCGAACATGACTTATCAGTATACAGGACTTGTTCCGGTTCTCAGCAGCTATGACAGCGAAGGTTCGGACAGTTATAATTTCTTCCTGAGAGGGTTTCCATGTGTGTATTTTGAAGAACTGGATTTCTCACCTCATTACCATTCAGCCACTGATCTCATTCAATACCTGGATATGGATTTCTGCTCGCGAGTGATAAAGAGTTCACTTGCAACTGCCGCCACCATGTCCAGCATGCCTTTGCAGATGCCCGAGTACAACATTCAGGACACAGGAACAGGCACTTCTTTGCAGATCAGTTGGAATCCTTCAGCTGAACCGAACATAACAGGCTACAAAGTATATATCGCTGACGATAACTCGGCATGGGATCAAACCTTTGACGTAACCGGATTATCAACTACAATTGAAGGACTGACATCAGGACAGCATTATTATGTAGGATTGAGTTGCGTCAATGCTCAGAACTTTGAAAGCCTGATTTTGGTCAGGGAAGCAACTC
>DAONDQ010000211.1:0-3099 GCA_035402645.1 Candidatus Cloacimonadota bacterium
CAAAGCAGCGGGCCAAAACTCTTTCGATAAAGGTCGTTTACAATGATGACACAGTTGACGAACCAATCGTTGAGCGATGATGATATTGATTGAATAGGCAAGCAGGAAGGGCTCAATACCCATTTTATAGAGTCTCGAGATTGCGCTTGGTGCATCATTCGTATGAAGCGTTGAAAACGTTAAGTGACCTGTATTGGCAAGCTTCACAGCGATTTCTGCTGTAGTCTTGTCACGAATTTCACCGACCATGACAACGTCCGGGTCATGTCGCAAGATACTGCGAATTGCTTCTTCAAAGCTCATGCGATGTCCGATTTTCAATTGTCTTGCTCCATTGATCACATATTCAACCGGATCTTCAACCGTTAGTACATTCAATTCCGGATTAATGACATGATGCAAGGCAGCCATAAGGGTTGTACTCTTACCGCTACCTGTTGGTCCAGTTACAACGACAATGCCCTTGGATGTGGATATCGATTTGACAAATTCCTTTTCAGCCTGTTCCTGAAAACCGAGTTTCTTAAAGTCTGTTACAACTTTTCTATCATCGATCACACGTATAACGATGCTCTCGAATCTTCTTTCATATTCCGCAGATACGATGGGCAGTACTGATACACGGAAACGAATGATGTGGTCATCAACCGCTCTCTGTGCAAATCCATCCTGGGCAGAATCGCGTTCAAACCTGTCAATTCCGATCGATCTGTCCTTGATAACCGCTATATATGCTTCTGGAGGGGTATTCTCCTGCCTGAACCATAACTGCAATTTACCATCTATTCGGAAAAATATATCGACTGTTGTTTTATCGAACGGAACCATATGTATGTCACTCGCACCTTTTCTTACAGCTTCAATCAGACTTCCTTCGAAAAGGTTAACAAGCAAACTCTTATTAATTTCATCGTCAAGTTCATGCTCATCAATGGCTGTATCCATTTCTTTCTGATCTACGAGTAATTCACCGGCTTCTTCCAATAATTGTAGAAACTCATTCTTTTGTGGAGCAATTTTATTGATGATTTCATCGAGATTCTTAAGCGGACAAAAAACAACTTCGTATTTTCTGAATGAAGTTTGTGATGGGATTTCGTGAATCACTTTATCAGTAGGATCAGCAGCAAGGATCAGTAATGCATCCCTTGAACCAGGCTGCATTTTAAAAGGGAATACTTTCTTATACAGGAGTTTCTTCTTGAAATCTTCGGGGAACTTGCCCAGTAATTCCTTTGTTTGATTGATCTGTTTCTGGTCTAATGCCTCAAGATCGATCTCCATTTTCCTGAATGCATACATTTCTGCGATTGCACCAAATACAATATCATGGCTGATATTCATTTTATAGACTAATATCTGTGCTAAACTGCGAGGCGTTTCCTCTCCTGTTTCAGCCATTTTGTAAAGTGCATTGATCAGAATGGACCTGTCAACGAGTCCCTTATCATCCAGGATTCTTGCTAATTTCGACTTTTCAAGCATGGAGCGTTCTGTATAGCTCCGATCTGCAACATTCATGTCACTCATTATTCATATCCTTTATTAATGTGTATTGGTTGGTGACACCGTTGCGATTTCGGCTGACACGATCGTTAAAAATGTGATCGCTACCGCTATGAATAAACCAACAAATGTTTGTATATATTCAATTAATGCTTTCATTTTATATGTTGTTTCTGCTTCATAGAAGGATGAGATCTGTTGCGCAGCCTGGAGAATATTTCCAGTTTCCGCACCAGTTCTCAAACGAGTCAATACCGTACGGTTGAAGACTTCAGAAGCTTCCATTGCTGGAACAAAAGCTTCTCCTTCCTTCAACATCAAAGGTATGGTGATCGTTTTGACTGCCCTTTCAATGTACTTGTTTCTACAGGCTTCAGCGGCAGTTCTTATTGTCTCGATATTGTCACCGGCGCCACTATAAATGGTGGCAAACACACGGAAATAGATTTCGAGACTTTGTTTGTAGATCAGATGACCAATCAATGGTAATTTAATGATATGTTTATCACGCCAGATTTTTCCTGGTTCTGTTGACCACCACCTTGCCACAACAATCAATGGAATGATTAAACCCAGTAATAAGAATAACCAGCTTTTCCCCAACCAGTCACTCACTTCGAGAGTTCCCTTGGTCAGTGGTGGTATCTTCATCCCAAATCGAACAAACATTTTCGCCGTGGATGGGAAAATATCGACAATATAGTATATCATGGCACCAAGTGTGGCTAATACTGCAAATGCAGGAGATATGAGAGCCTGCTTCACACTTTTCTTGATCTCAGTATCTCTTTCAATGAATTTGGTTGTTGCTTCAAAAATCTCAGTCATATTACCGCTTTTTGTTGCTAAACCAAGCATGAAAGCAGGGAAACGTCCAAAGACATCTTCATATCTTTTGAATACTTCTTTGCCTTCACTTCCGTTCTTTAACTGATTTTCAATCTGAAGCAAGGATTCTTTCATGACCTTGTTGGTCTGCTCTTCAGCAAGCATACTCAAGATCTTTCCAAAGCTCATCTTATCCTTAAGCATATTCGTGCTTAATTTGATGAACATCATGACATCGTCCTGGGAAGGATTCAGTTTCAAATCAAACAATACTGGATTGATCTTGAACTGGGTATATCCCATTCTTTGAAGTGCAGCAGCAACTTCTTCCTTGGTAAACGCGTTCTGTCTTCCAGTGAAGGCTTTTCCGTTTGGTAATTTCACTGTATAGATGAATTCTCTTTTCTCTTCGATGGCTGCAATGCGAAGGTTATGCTTTTTTACAAGTACTGCTATCTGCTCTTTTGCCTTGTTCTTTGAATAAGCCATCAAGGAACCGGAAACCAGTTTACCTTCTGTAGAATAGGCTTTGAATCTGAATTCCTTAATCATTTTCTACCACCATTTTACCTTTCAGTTGCTCATTTCTGATCAATCTGATTGCGAGTTAAAATGGAGAAAAAAAAACGGAGGTATTGCCTCCTTTTCTCCCCTTTTTCTATTGTTCTATATACTAGGATAAGAAGGAGGGGGAATCAATGAAGATTCCCCCAATCGTTAAATTACTTCAAGACTACGGTTGCTAACGGGCTTGCATCGGTTGCT
>DAONDQ010000212.1:0-3062 GCA_035402645.1 Candidatus Cloacimonadota bacterium
CAATTAGGTGTTGTAAATTTATCTCCTGCGGTTACAGGCGCTCAGATTGGTATTGTTAACATTTCAGATGTATTGCATGGTGTTCAAATTGGTGTTTTAAATATCAATAAGCAAATTCCTTGGGGTTTTATGCCAATTCTCAATGCTAGGTTCTAAACAATACTATGTATAAAGAAATCCTTCACGTGTTCGGCATTCTCGTACTTTCCAAATAGAGCCATGAGTTTCAATCTTGCTTTTGGTCCTCGCAAGTCACCGCCCAGGATGACACCCATTCTTTGCAGATAAAGACCGCCACCTTTGTAACCATATTCAGGTAAGACTCTTCCTGTATTCGTGCGGGAGACCACAACTACAAGAATACCTTTATCGAGAGCCTTCCTGATCACAGGCATCAGATTCTCTGGTAAATTACCCCTGCCGAAAGCTTCAATCACGATTGCCTTCGCATGGTGTTCGATGGAGCATTCGATATACCTGTCATCCATTCCCGCAGTGGCTTTTATCAGGTCAACGTTGGTATCGAGTTTATCTGTGTGGATCACATCCCTGTGAAGTGCTTTGCGGTAGAATATCACCTTATCCGGGTCTATGATTCCGAGTATCCCGTATCCTTCTGAAACAAAGGCTTCGAGCTTGCCGGTATCACTTTTCACGACATCACGCGCTGTATGAATCTCATCATTCATGACCACAAGCACACCTTGCCCGATGGCACCATGACTGCAAGCAACACGTACGGCATTAATGATATTCCTCGGTCCATCCAAACCTATCTCAGAACCGCTGCGCATGGCTGCCGTCAGTATCACGGGAATATCGGATTTCAGTACAAGATCAAGCAGGTAGGCAGTCTCTTCCAAAGTATCTGTACCATGGGTGATCACAACGCCATCATAGGAAGTCGCCTTCGATTCAATGAGCTTGGCAATCTCCATCATCATATCAGGAGTCATGTAGGGGCTTGGTATATTGGCAAATTCAAGTATCTCGATCTCAGCAACGGAATTCATTTGAGGAAATGAGCGCAGAAAGTCTGCAAAGTCTTTGGATGGCACTACTCCCTGGGGGTCAACGGACTTCATTCCGATGGTTCCACCGGTTAAAATAATCAGAATATTCTTCAAATTCTATCCTTTATTATTAAATCATTCAAAAATCGCTTTTACGAGCGTTTCAGGGTCAAGACGAAATACAGAACCTTCCCCTTCAAAAAAGTGATGAGACTGTATGAAATGAACGCTTAAAGGCGTCCATTTCACTGAAAGGTTATTCTTGAGATTCGTGAGATAGATAATTCCCTTGCGATATGCACCCGGATGAGCAAAAGGACATATCATTCGACCGCGAACAAGTTGAATCTCTATCTGGTAGTGACCGTCCACTGTAATCGGCTCTTCATAGACATCCCCGGCAAGATCCATCAGTTTCTGCATTCTTTCGGCAATTTCTTCAGGCGTATGACCCAGCTTTTCAAGAATGTTCTCATCATCCTGGATAATCTCATGATAATGCCTGTCATCGGTGCCAAGAAAACCCGAAAGTGTCAGGTTCCCCGGTTCCATGAGAGATTGTATCTTTTTTTCCTTTGGTGTTTGCTTCATAGATCACCTCAACTGAAACTGTCGAAATAGATTTTTTCTTTTGGGACACCCAAATCAATGAGAGAATTCAGCACTGAATTGATCATGCCCGGACTACCACAGAGATAGGCTTCGGTATTCTTTGGATCTCGCAATTTATCCTTGAAATATGCCATTGTGTAACCTGTTTTCCCCGTCCAGTTGTCGTTAGGATCAGGTGCCGAGAGTACAGGGACATATTCATACATTTTGAAAACAGATTTGAAATGGTCCATATGATCGACCAGGTAAAGGTCTTTGCGTGTTCTTGCCCCGAAGAAATTGACCATATGCCGGTTCGTTCCCGTCGTCTCGAGATGCTCGAGCATCGACTTAATTGGTGCCAATCCGGAACCTCCTGAAACAAATATCATGTCCGCTTCCGTATCCCGTATGTAAAAGTCACCGAAAGGACCTGTTAAATAGACGGTATCACCAACTTTCAGGTAATCATGCGCCCATGTCGTCACGATGCCTTCCGGCACCCTCCTGATGATCAACTGCAATTCATTAATACTATCGGGTTTCGATGACACTGAATAGGCACGGGAAGTGGATTGTCTCACTTTCCCATATTTGGGTGATTCTAGCTGCACGAACTGACCCGCTTTGAATGTAATCTCAGCAGGCTCGATCAATTTGAAAGTAATACCTTTAGTATCATATGTATAGTCTATTATTTCAGTAACTTGCGCTGTGTAGCGATGAATATTAAATATGGATTCGGGAATATTGATCCTTACGTCATTCTTCACTTTTACCTGGCAGGCAAGCCGGGTATTCTCTGACAGCTCAGCAGGGGAGAGGAATGGCGTCTCGGTTGGGAGAACAGGTCCTCCACCATCCAGCACTTTACATTTGCAGGTTCCGCATGTGCCGCGTCCACCGCATGCAGATGAGATGAATATCTTCTGCTCTGCCAGAGATGAAAGGAGTGATGAACCGCCTTTGACCGTCACATCCCGCTTATCATTGATACTGATCTTGCAGTCACCATAATTCATGAAAAAATACTGAGCGATGATCAACAGCAGGGCAAGGAAGCCTGAAATTGCGCTCATGATTGCGATGTCCTGAAGGATAATGCTTAGCATCTATACCTCAAATCATTATTATTGAACGTTAACGATACCGGAAAAGCCCATGAAGGCTAATGCCATGATACCTGTCATGATCAGACTGATGCCGGCACCTCTCAATCCAACCGGAATCATCTTTTCCTTTAAACGAGAGCGTAATCCTGCAAGGAGAAGGATTGCCAGCGCCCATCCGATTCCGCCACCCAATCCAAATGCAAAGGACTGCACGAGGCTATATTTCCGGATGAGCATGAAAAGAACAACACCGAATATCGCACAATTGACGGTGATCAATGGAAGGAATATACCCAGAGTATAATATAACACCGGGGCAAATCGCTCCAGCATGATCTCGGTGAGT
>DAONDQ010000213.1:0-3053 GCA_035402645.1 Candidatus Cloacimonadota bacterium
CCATTGTAAATCGGATCGTGGCATCGGAAGTGCTGCAGGTAATATGAATGGTTTGAGGTTCATAGTATGTTCCCGAAGTAGGGCTAATCAATGGTGTGGAAACAGTCGGAATGGGTAATACAGTATAATATGCCGATGCAATGCTGCTCGATTGCCATCCATCCTTATATGCCTTGGCTTTGATACTCATGGAATGTGTTAATGGAATTGGTGAATCGTAAAGGGTGGAATAGTTTGTAGGGTCGCTTCCATTCATTGTATAACGAATATCAGCCCCTGCCTCCGAACATGTGATTGTGACAGATTGTCCGGTATAGTATGATCCTTCCGAAGGAGAAAAATGTGGTTTGGGTAATGTCTTTGGTCCTGTCACTTTACGGCAACAAGAGCCGAATGATAGCAGTAAGAACAGGATCAATATCAGGTAAAGCATCTTTTTCATCATTGTCCTCCTTCCTAAAGTACTTTCATATAATATTCGATAATCATATGAGAAATGGTAACGATTGCAATCCGTGTCAATAAATAATCTGAATAAAAAAAAGAGTCAGTGGATTTCCACTGACTCTTATATTTTAAATAATTGAGTTATTCGGCAGTTCTAACTACACGGAAACCAAGACGGTCGTCGCTGACTCTATCAGTTCCCTTTTCAGGAGTTCCATAACTGCGGAATACAACACGGCTTGCATTGCTGGTCTGATACCAGGAGCCACCGCGAAGGGTGTGCATCGTGCCGGAAGCTGGACCGGTTGGATTTGTCTGGGCAGTAGCAGTATAAGTGCCATACCAATCCCAAACCCATTCCTGGACATTACCGCTCATGTCATAGAGACCAAGACCATTTGCAGCCTTCAAACCGCAAAGTTGGGTATGTCCGCCAGAGTTATCATTATACCAGCTTACGTCACTGGCTGTATTACTGCCTGCATATAAGTAATCAGGAGTGCTTACACCACCGCGGGCAGCATATTCCCATTCAGCTTCGGTGGGAAGTCTGTAGCCGTTGGCATTCGTATTCATTGTAGCAGCATCCCAAGATGCGCTGACAGTAGTTGGGATTGTTCCCCAAGCAGTAGGATTGGTGGAACCGTTGATTGTATAAACAGGATCCAAATGTTCAGCCATACTGCGTTTGTTGCAGTAAACGAGGACTTGGTAGAAACTGACCTGTTCAACAGGCTTGTTGTCACCAACGGAGCTGGATGGGTTAGAACCCATGATTGCCACCCATTCGGATTGTTTGACTTCATATTTCCCAATATAGAAAGGAGCCAAAGTCACTTGGTGAGTAGGACGTTCATCATCATAACCGGAAACAGTATCATTGGTTCTTCCCATTGTGAAGGTACCGGCTGTTACTTCTGACATTTGGTTGTAAATGGTGAAAGTAGCAGTTGCAATTTCACTTGGAGTTTGTCCGGACTTAAAGGCTTTTGCCTTGATCGTCATATTGGATGAAACACTCAGGGCAGCAGTATAAATCGTAGAAGTTGAATCCGGATCAACACCATTGGTGGTATAACGGATTGTTGCATCAGCTGTTGTTGTTGTAATCGCTACGTTCTGTGTGGAAGTGAAAGTACCACCGGCAGGATTGATCACCGGTTTGGCAGTTTGGGTCACTTCGGTAGGATTATTATCACTACAAGAGCATAATATGAACAGTAACATGATTAGCAAAATAGGATAAATGAGTCTTTTCATTGTTCCTCCCTTTTAGTAAGTTAATTAATATAAAATATGGTATTTAGTCAATCAATTTTCACCTGCAGGAAGTCATTATCCTCTTCAAGATATGTATAATCAATACAATTTTCAATCAATTATGAATAATACCGACAATCTTTTGCAGAAAATCAATTCCTTTCAAATCATATCTATACCAACTCCTTCTATTCAGAAGTATAAATAGTCTTTGGCATAATTCCCGGAGATTGATAAGAATTCATTTGAATGATTATTTTGATAAACAAGTCATGTTGCTAACAGACTTCAAATCAGAAGGATATTTTTGTTACCTATACAGTATTTGCATTATTAATAATAATAAATGTAAGTCATTGAGCCATATAATTTTAATTGCTTTTTTAAAGACATGCCTTATCTTATCAAAACCTAACAAGGGGGTTACAATGAAAAAGATTCTAATCTACTCCTTTTTTCTTCTGGTTTTGCTGCTGGTGCTTTTCGGATGCCAGAATAAGCAAACTCTGACTGGCCCGAAAGGATTGTATCAAGTGACAGATCAAAAGGGCTTTAATGACGTAAAAACTGCACATTTTCCAATATACGCCGGCAAGGATGTTCGAATCGGTACAATGTCAGTATCTAATAACAGGCTGAAGCTAATCGTAACTTATACTTTAAATAAAGGATGGTATCTGCAAAGAACATATTTACAAGTTGCAGGATCTTTGCCAGAGATACCCCAAGATAACGAAGGAACACCAATTTGTGAGAAATTCCAATATTCCATGTTGCACAATCAAATGGTCACAAAATACACCTATCACATTCCATTGAAAGAACATAGTCTTGAGACTGGTAAATCTGCAATTATTGTTGCATATGCCACAGTGACAAAAAACAGTTATCCCATTGATCATGCTGTTCCGTATGCAGCCTGGGGCGGGGATAATAAAGGCAATGGTTCCCGTTTGTGGTATTTCATCAAATACATGCTGGGAAATAACGATACCCCCGATGTCCCAGATCACGAATCCAATTCATAAAAAGTTGTAATATATGAGCCATCACCGAGATGATGGCTCATATCATATATTAATTATCTCCAAAGACTCCCAGTTCATCTGATACAATGAGAGGCGCTTCTGTCAGTTTCACAACGTCGGATACTGTCACACCTTCTGCAACTTCAAGCAGGATTAAGCCCTTAGGAGTTACTTCGATAACAGCAATATCGGTGACAATAAGGCTGACCTTTCCTTTGGCTGTAAGGGGAAGAGTGCACTCATTCAATATCTTGGAATTACCGTTTTTATCACAATGTTCCATGGCAACAATCACCTTGCGGGCACCTGTTACCAAAT
>DAONDQ010000214.1:0-1058 GCA_035402645.1 Candidatus Cloacimonadota bacterium
TAACACGAGGATGGACACTGGAAATTGACAGGAAAAAACCTAATCTTGAATATGAAGAAGATAATTGTGTGATGTGCTGTTACTGGTGCAATAATGCCAAAACCGATGAATTTGATGATGTGGAATTTCTACCCATTGGTAACGCAATAAACCAAATTTGGAATGGCAGACTTGGTCGTTAACAGACATGCTTTACCTGATTGGTATCCTTGTCAATCTTTGGCACTTGTCTACCCATTCAAATTAAAGGGCAGAGAGCATCTTATCCCATTTTACGATAAATTGTTACGTTATATACCAAATGATGTTGCCATAACTTTAGTTGTCAGAAATGCTTCTTTCGTAGATGCATACATGAAAAAATGTCGTGAGACTGGCATAACCAACCAAATCAATTTTGTTGAAATCCCGGATATCTCTGACATCTGGATTCGTGACTTTGCTCCTATCACTATTATCCAAGGCGAATTGAAAACCGCCTTACAATTTGAATATGCTCCTTCCTACGTTGAAAAGAAGGATCATAAATACCTTCTGCAAGACCATAATGCAGGAGAGACGTTATGGATGAAACTGAAGGGAGATGGAGTAGGTTCAATGTATTTTAAGTGGGATATGGGCAACCTGACCCATAACGGTAATGGACATGCAATTTTCACAAATAGACTTATTGCCGATAATCAAAGCGTGAATATCGAGCACGAACTAAGACCCATGCTACATGTATTCACTGGATTCAAAAACATTCATTTTATCCCAACAGAACATGACGATAAAACTGGTCATGTGGATGGTATGGTAAGATTTATTGATGAAAAAGTACTGGTGGTAGGTTCATATCCTAATGGCGTTGAGAATCATAACCTCATGGATATGGTTGCCGAAGAACTTAAACAAGACCTTGGAAGTGAATTTACCGTGCTAAGACTCGAAAATGGAACACCAGAAGACTATGAATCTGAGGGTATCGGCAGTGCATATGGTAATCACATGAATTTCCTGAGAATTAATGATACCATCCTGTTCCCGTATTATAGCGATGAAATATCAAAAGAACC
>DAONDQ010000214.1:1158-3016 GCA_035402645.1 Candidatus Cloacimonadota bacterium
AACTCATAACTCATCTGCATCAGGTCATCAATATTTTTCAAGTAACCTGCGATGTATTCTTCAGATCGTGGAATTAATCTCAACTTTGTGCTGATTAAATAACTAACAGTTTCTGCTTCAAGTTCTTCTGTACTTCTTGATATATTAAGTCTTTCTGGTAATACAAGTTTTTGGTTATTAATCTTTCTTAACTCTTTGTGCCCGGTATGCCCAAGCAGGATATGCGCTAACTCATGAAGAAGCACGGTAAGATTTTCTTAAACGGTTTCCTCTTCCTGCAGATATATTTCAAGCCGTCCAGTCACTACAGGAGTAACATAACCACTTTTGAAATAATGTCATGGCTTTTTATAAACCGGGATGCACCATGATTGCGCTATTAACACAGCACCCTCAAATATTTGAGGGTCTATACGACCCTTAACCTCAAATGGATATTCACCGAACATCCTGTCCGGAAATTCCTTTGGCGATTCTCTCCGTCAGTCTCCATTACGTCATAAACCAACATTATTGGCGACTTTGGTGCAAGTATGATATATGGCTTTGCAAATTTTTTTATTACAAATCTCGATCTAATGAATGCATTACTGAGTAAGTTCCCACATGCCAGTAAAAGAATCAATATACCGGTGCTCGGCAAACTTATGGCTGAAAATGACTTCGATATATCACGAAAGGGTAAAAAGCGCATTACCTGCTATTGCGTTAGCAAAACAAGCAGAATAGTAACATTGATAGGCGATGATACACAGTCATGGCGAATAAATTGTGGTGATATCGCAGGTTAAGAATTATGTAAATTACTATTAAATACTTAAATTCACTACTGTCCGGTTAAGCAAAAAATTGATTTGTTCATGAAAAAACATCCAACGTCCAGAATTGTAAAACGCAGATTTTATGAGATATGGAATTCTTCTTTTTCGCTTCAGTGTTGTACCTATGAGATTTTCATTTCAAATCGAAAAATGCCCAATGAACTATATCTACCACATTAACTGCCATATATGGGGATTCGTGTATTTTTAACCGGACACTACTGACTTAAATTATAGAAGCAAAAATAATTGTCGGTGTTGACATGCTAAAAAGGCTGGTTAGTTACCAGCCTTTAGTGCTACCAAGTTCGAAAGTACTATGCACTTTAAAAAAATCTTCTACATCTAACGTATTAAAATAAATTGGTTTAAGTCCCTTGCTTAGTCGATACTCATTCAATTCAATTGTACTAACAATTTCATTATTTTCAATTTTATCAACGTAATTAACAATAACCCCATCTTCATCACATGCCTTTAAAATTTCACCATCATCAAGATTATCTTCAAAATCAAAATATTCATAAAAAAATTTTAAGCCGAAAAAATATCTGCTTACTTTCTTAAAATCATCCTCAATTAGCAGAACTTTAACCTCTAACGTCTTAACATTTACTGTATAAACAACATATTTTTCAAATTCACTGCTTTTATCAAAGAAGATTACAAATTCATTCCTATTTTCATCTTCAATACCGTCCTTATACTGAATAGTGATGAATTTATATAATTCTTCGCTCTTTAAAAATTCTTCGAACCCCTTGTAATAACCATTTGAGGTGAGGTCATTAAATGTTACAAATTTCAATTTTACATAATCTGAAAGTAACCCTTTCATTTTTTCATTTGTGATATCTTTTTTCATAGTTTATTATTTTATTTAACATTAATTAATTCCACTTACTTATCCTGAATGGCGTACCTTTCCCATTACTTTAAAATCTAACTTTGCGCTTCCATACCTTTTCAAACCCGCTTCTGGATTTTTTAATTAAAAGGTTTGCACTTTAAATATGCCAAAGGCAGGTTTTGACACC
>DAONDQ010000215.1:0-2972 GCA_035402645.1 Candidatus Cloacimonadota bacterium
TCCACACCAACCCGTAGAGACTCAGGATGGCGAGAGAATACTGATATGGAGACAGAGCATCGTCGTAATTCGTCTCGATGGCATCGATCTGGGTCGCATTCTTATATTTCTTGTACTTTTCCATCGATTTATCATACAGGAAGACACTACTACCCAATAAAACGATCTCAACACCCAAGAAGACCTGACCTTTTGTATATGCTTTGACGGAGAAATGTCCCCAACCCGGAACCAGGGCAGATTTGATCATGTTTCCGGTGATGGACTGTGATTTCATTTCATATATTTGCAGAAGCTTTTGACGATCATACAAGTCCTGCCTGAATTCCTTTCTCTCATCGTAATTCATCCAGCCATATTTGCTTGGATTGGCGAATTTATTAATATCAAATTCCTCGACAGCATAAATCAGGTTACATGTGAAAACCAGGATAATGAAAAGAAGTATATTTTTCACAGTTCCATCCTATTGCATCAGATTTTCTGACAGTTTGTTCAAAGGAACGATGAGACGTTCCTTGAGGTTAACTTGGAACACGTAGAAGAAACTCTGATCCAAAGTATAGAGGTCGTATCTTGCTTCGTATTTGTATTGACCTGGTGAATGCATGATCTTCCAGCCTGAATCCTTTACATCGTCTGCCTTGTTTGTTAGCAGGAGTGATTTCTTTTTTGCAGCGATTGCTTTGGTAAGTTTACCGCCCTTGTATTCTGTGATAATCCGATAAGCAAAGGTCTCCGGATTCTTCTCAGCTTCAATAATGTTGGAAACCAGGAAGATATGCCTGGAATATTCATCCTGACGATCCAAATCATACGCTCGCTGGTAATTCTCCAATGCTTCCTTGAATTTACGGTTCATTTCAAACTGCTCACCCGCTTTGACCAAATCACCCGCAGTATCAATGTTCTTACGCAGTGTATTGGCATCCTGGATCAGTTTATTTGCCATCGCATAATCCGGTATGATCTTAAAGGATTCCTGATAATAATGTATTCCATCATCAAAATTGCGTTTCCTAACTTCTGCATTTCCAAGATCGATATAAACAGCTGCAATGGATCTCAATTTCTGGTCTGCAAAGTCTTTTTTATCAGGACTGTATTGAACAGCAAGTTTGAGATTATTGACTGCATCCATATAATTCTTGGATCCGATATCAGAATCTGCCTTGGCAAAATAGATATTGGCGATTTCATTACCAATGCTGATCTTATCACCCACGGGGTATTTCTTGATCTCAAACAGTGTCGCCAATGCACGGTCATATTCTTTTTTCTTTCCGACTTCAACCGCATCAGCCACATCCTGTGAGATAAAGGAACTGATTAATGGACGTGCCTCTATTTCCACGGGACTTTCAGGGAAGCGATTGTACAAGACCATATAAACCTGCCAGGCTTTCCTGATATCATGATATGTGTCGAGCGCAATGCGGATCTTCCTGAGAAGGATATCTGGAACCAACTCCGAAGAAGGAACTTCATTCACAATCAAATCGTAATAAAGGAGTCCGGTCGTGATATCTCCTGACTGAAAAGCATCCTCCGCCAACTGATAATAACAATGGTCAAGAAGATGATCCGCCTGATCGGAATTAGCTAGGATAAATAAGCGAATCGCAAGTTTCCAATTCTTTTTTTCCATGGAAAGTTTGCCCAGTTGGAAATAGGAATCAGAACGATCCATCTCGGCTCGGGTGATATAAGCACCATTCTTTGCAGTCTTGATATAGTCATCCATTGCCAGGATAGCGCCTGCGTAGTTTTTCGCTTCATATATGCTGTGCGCGTGCTTGTAACGACTTGTTTCACAACCGGTCATGAACAAGAGAACCAATAATGACAGTAATACGAATCTATAACGTAATTTCATCTGTCTCATCTGCATATGCTACCTTTGGTTGCGGATTGTTCAGTAAATAAAGTCTCAACTCTTCAGAAACTCCGTGATTCAAAATTACTTTCTCCCTGACATTAGAAATAATCCCAATTATTTTTTCTGCCTTGGGGTGTAAAGCGTCAATGATTAAATAATCTACAGAATGCAAAAATGCGTCAAGTGTTTCCATTTCGAATAGGTCAGAGGTGAATATGACCCGTTTCCCATGCTCTTCCGCAATTAGTGAGAAGGATTGCATGGTATTGGGTAGATGATTCGCACTGATGATCGGCTCATATCCAAGCAGATGATCCGACAAGACAGCCTTCAGGGAAGGTTCCCATTCGGAAATGGAGGCGATTGATCTCATCTCGATCTGATAGTTGAATTTTACAGGAAATGTATAGAACATCTCCAGTATTTTCCGGAAATCATCAATTCTTTCAGGAAGAAAGAGATATAAGGGTTTCGTCCTGTTCTGGAGATATAGGGTCTGTAAAATCATGAATATACCGGCGATATGATCCGGATGATAATGGCTGATCAAAACAGCATCCAGTGTATCACCATCCAAACCTTTCGCAACCAGCGTCTTTGCGGTGCCGTCCCCACAATCAAAAAGAAGTTTCCTCTGCTGAATCTCAAGATAGATGGCGGAAAGATTCTTGTCTGCCTGCGCTATCCCTGGTCCGCTTCCGAGTATTTGAAACTTCATGAAGCAGTTTTCTCCGTCTTTTTCTGATTATCCGGAACGACAATCGGGACGTGATCCAGTTTTCTTCCGAAAATGAGAAATGCTGCGGCAAATACGATGGTGGCAATGACGAGTAAAGGCTTAGATCCGATGCGGAATACAATCATAGTCGTGATAACAATAATAAGATTGATGAAATAGATCATGATGGCTGTGATTTTCGTTGAACCAAGGACAGTCTTGATCCGATGCGTCGAATGATCTTTACCTCCCTGGGTGATCCTGCGTCCGTCTCTTTTTCGTGTATAGCTGACCAGTGAAATATCGAAAATAGCATAACTGAGAAGAAGGACAGGCAGGAGATAGAAAAGTTTGCTCTGATGCTGATTTCTGGCG
>DAONDQ010000216.1:0-2909 GCA_035402645.1 Candidatus Cloacimonadota bacterium
GAGATTGTATATGGTTTATCGTCTTTTAATTTATTTAACAGTACAATCTATCATGTGAACGAATCTCAGCGTGATATTATCTGCGATCCAACAAATAGCGGTGCGGCACTTTCAATTTCACTTTTATCCGATCAGTTCTTTGATTTTGATCAGTATACATTGATTCGAAACATAGTATCATTTCGGTATCTTACAGCCATCCAATCGATGAAAAGCATGTCAGCCGTTCACACAGACGGATTTGAAGTTGATTTCTTGGACACTGTCTATATTCGAAGAGGAAATTACCATGATGATATTGATACCAGTGGATCCACATCTGGATTCGGAATAAAACTGCATTACAAGGACATCATGTCTTTTAATTATAACCGTTCTAAAAATGATGCTGATGAGGGAGTGAACATCTATACTACCGATGATTATAATTTGTCATTCAATTTAATGAAGATGATACACATGTTTAAATAGTTTTATCAGATTGTCAGATGTTTCAAATCAAAGTTCATCTTGATAATGAATTCTATTCATTATCTGGAAATCACTACTTATCAAAACTAAATAAGAATTCATATCTTTATACATCTCAAATTTATCTTGCAGGCTTTTCTCAACCTTCATGTCTTTGCTATCTTGTGATAAGAGAATGAAAATTGCATACACTCTCCTCTTATACTTTTGATACATTCTTGGAGGATTTATGGGGTCAGACTGAAGGTGCAGGGCAGAACCTCCCTGTTGCTGCTCTTGCCCTCGCTTATGGAGAAGAAGTAGAACCTTTTATTTCCTATATACCTGGCACACTTTTCATCCGCCATGCAGAAGATTTGATTTCAAATATATCCGTAATGGGAGAGATCTCTGCCAAAGGCGAGTTGACGAAGTCCGAAGTCTGAAGTGCGAAGTTCGAGGACTTCTGCTAAATCTCCATGAACTTTGCGGTTACATGTTGAAGTGAATTGAGTTTATCGAGAAAGGAATTGATGTCACATTCATTATCACCGATTTGAAGGATGATCAGACCTGTTGTGGAGCAATTATCCTTCTCCACCTCATGCAAACCAAGTCTTGTCTTGATGCAGCAACCGAATTCAGTCAGAATATTCTGCACATCGATTGCCTCAGGATTTCTTTTTCCAACCTTGACCATGATAAGCTTGTAATTCATGTTTCCTCCAGTTGTTCGATTATTTTCAATTCTTCATTCTATGAAACCTACGTGTCAAGAAGAAAAGATTGGAGTTTTGTATGCAATTGATAATATCATCTTAAAAATGGGATATTCCTGTCATTTCCGATATCTCTTGACAGTGAACGAGAACAGATAACATTCGATGTATGTTTTGAGGGAGGAAATAATGAAGAAATTCCTATTAATCTGTCTCTTCGCATTTATCGGACTTTTAGTCATTCTTTTCATTTTGAAACTTGTCGGTGTGTTGCCCAATCAATATGCAAATGCCAAAAACAACCTGAATTTTATAGGTACCGGCAAGGGAATCTATGAATACAGCGATAAGTTCCAGAACCCAGATGGCTCATTCTATGTGGTTTCCACTCTCAATGACTGGAAGATTCAGAATACCAGGATATCCATCATGAAATTATCCCCCGATATCAAGATGTTGTGGGAAAAGCTGATCCCTGTTCCTTATGAAGGTCCAAAGGATGCTGTGATCAGTTATTTTATCAAGAATGTGACGGTTTGGAATGACCATATCTATCTTCTTGCTACCGAAAAAACGAGGAAGGAGATTCATCTGGTCGTTATCCAATTAAGTTTAGACGGTCAACTGCTCAAGACAACTCCTATACAATCTGAAATCGAAAGTGAATTCCAATATAAAACCTTTTGCAGTGGCCAATTTGCCTATGTAGCCTATATTGATCATGCAGCAGGGCAGATATGTCTTCAAAAGATCGATATGCAAAAAGCGTTGTCTGTTTCCACGGCAAAGACACCATTCCACCAGAAAGCGCTTAAAATCAAATCAATAATCGTTGATCCTGATCATTCCTCCGGGTGTCTGACCATATATGATCCGTCCACAAGCATTTCATCCTGGTATCGATTCATTGATAACAACTTGAAGGAAACTGTGCAAACCAAACCCGGAACTGAGATCATTGCACTTAAGCATAACGGAAACAAACTCTATGGCATTATTCGAGAAGACAGTCTTCTTGAGGTTGCTGATCTTACCGATGCAGGTAAGCCAATCATATTGGTAACGGATAAGATCGATTTCAACATGTATCGTCCACAGGACCTTGCAGTTGTGAACGGTGGTTATGCAGTTTGTTTCAATTATTACTTGTACAAGGGTAAGAAAAGAAATGAACATGTAGTGATCCGAAAATATACCACAGGCTTCAGCAAGTTTACTATCCAGAACCTTCAAAGTCGTGAATTTGACAATGCCCGCAGCATCACCGTTACACCTGATGGCTCTCTGTTGGCGTTCGGGAATAGCGTTGGAGGTGGAATGCTGAATATGGGAAGGATCTTTGCCAATAAGTTCAAAATGTGATAAAGGTCATTACCCATACAGTAAGGTTTCGTTTTCACAATCTCAGGATTATTCCCATAAACCCTTCCTTGTATCATAGGTCACCTGACCTGTTCGTTTGAGAAGGTATTCCTACCTTCGATATGATTCTCATAACATTCATGGATCCAAGATTGGAAAACCCTTCCAAAAACAGGATATGAAAAAAAAACAATCAATTGTACTGAGTATTTAACGGACTTGATGGTTTTATCCGATTCGGTGAGAATATTGTTCTTGACATATTATAATTGCGAATAAATATTCAAAATTGAGAGCGTAAGATAATAAAGATTAGATACAAAAAGAAGGTTTATCATGGATTTTCTAATGAATCTTATATCGTCTTCATGCTCTGTC
>DAONDQ010000217.1:0-2890 GCA_035402645.1 Candidatus Cloacimonadota bacterium
CTATAGTAATAGTACTACGTTCCATTTAAGATGTAAGATTGAAGATGGAAGAGTTGCGGAAGCTTGTAGCTTATAGGTGGTAGGTGGTAGGGGGTAGGGGAAGAGCAGAATCAAACTCATCCGTCACAAGACCTCCCTTAATCCCCCCTTCCCAAGGGGGGAAGTGCCACACTTCGACAAGCTCAGTGCAGCGCTTCCCTTAGCATAAGGGAAGAATTCAGTCGGAGGGTAGTAAATAACATTTGACAGAAATCTAAGAGAAACAGAAACTTTGTATAATTGAAATTTGGGTTCATTTTATATCTTCAAAACAGGGAACAGGGAACAGCTCAGAGCAGAGAAGTTCTAACTCTCTGTCACTTTGTGACATCTCCCTTAGCATAAGGGAGAAATGCAGAGAAGAGCAATGAAAAGGAGAAAAAAATGAAACCATACTTCAAACACATGATCCACGGATTCACGGGTAAGCTCGATGGCTTGATTTACTATATAGATAAATTCACAGGCAGACCACTTGCAAGGAAGAAATTCCGTTTCAAGAACCATCCCGGACAGAAGCCTTTTAAATCAGCACAAACACAAATATATGCTCTCAAACCAAGCCAGGCTTATAAGTACAATCTGAAAGACTATTGCATGTCTTACAATAACCTTCCTCAAAATACAGGATTTCCTATCTTCTCATGGTGTCATGTCTACAACAAACTGATGTGGGCTATGCAGAAAGCAATGCCCGAGCAAGTTATCTTGGAAAAGATCACCAGGGAGCAAATTGAGAAAGAGCAATTGCCCTGTATTACATTAAAAGCTGCCATCGATGCAGGACTGCTGCCGAAGGTGTGGGGGTATGAGAGATGGGATGCTGTCCTATAAGAAGCAAACTAATAACTAACAACTAATAACTAACAACTAACAATTGCAGAAAGTAGCTTGTAGCTGGTAGGGCATAGCAGATGAATCTCCTACACTTCGACTATGCTCAGCGTAAGAAACTAAAAATTGCAGAAAGCAGAACATCAAACTCTCTGTCACTGCTGACATCACTTTGACGAGCTCAGTACGGCGCTCCCTTTATCCAAAGGGAGAATTTATTCCTGGATCCACGCATTCGCAAATCTGACATTCATTTTATAAGAAGCCTTTTAATTTTAACATTTTATGTTATTTTCTATCATCATTATACGGTAGAAAATATTAGTTTATCTGACAGAAATTTGTCTGAATTGCCTTTTCTTGCTTGACAATTATATTATTGTGCATATTATATAGATATAACAACATATTGGAGGAACAAAATGAAAAATCATTTGAGAGAGTTTTTTTTGATAGCCATTCTTCTAATTATGGTCTCACTTAGTTTTGCTCTCACCACCACGCTTACCATCAAAGGTGGAGCTTCTGGTTATCAGGGAGATGTAAAAAAGGACATTGATATTAATCCTATGGTTGGATTATCATATGAAGTATGGTTGAAGCACTTTCTTAGCATAGGACTGCAAGGTTATTATACCAATTTAGGTGCAGGTGGCAATGATTTCAATTTCAAGACCCATGTACCGGGTGCTGATCTTCTTCTCAAACTGAGACCTTGGGAAATCAAGATTGGAGATGGTGCCATCGATAAAATGGCTCCCTACGTGATTGCCGGTGGTGGAATGCTGAATTACTTCCCGAAAACCAACGGTCGTCCCAGCTCTTCTGATCCTCAATGGGGTGGGTATGACTATATATTACCCGATGAAAGCGCAAAATGGAATACAGCAGTGTTCCCGACCATTGGTGGCGGTATCACTTTCATGACGAAACACAATTTCAATATCGATCTTGGTATCCAGTGGGATAACACCAGATCTGATTATATTGATGGTGCTTCCGGTGGCGACAAAAAGGATTCTTTCTGGATGGGTTATGTCGGTTTGGCAATGAATTTCAAATCCAATTACAATAAAGATACTGATGGCGATGGAATTCCGGATAGAATAGACGGAGATAAATACCATGCTGAAGATTTTGACGGTTTCCAGGACAAAGATGGCATACCGGATCCTGATAATGATGGTGATGGTGTCCTCGATGTGAATGACAAGGCTCCTGGAACTGATGAAACCGTTTCCAAGGGAATCAATACGAAGGAAGATATTGACGGGTACCAGGATTCCGATGGTGTACCGGATCCTGACAATGACAACGATGGTATCCTTGATGTGAATGACAAGGCTCCTGGAACTGATGAAACTGTGAAGAAGGGTATCAACACGAAGGAAACTTATAACGGTTATCAAGATACTGACGGTGTTCCAGATGAAGTCCCAGTAGTGAAAAAAGAAGAACCGAAGCCTGTCGTGAAAGAAGAACCGAAGCCTGTAGAAAAGGTCATTCCTCTGAATCTCGTTACAGTCTACTTTGCGACTGCAAGTTCTGAACTGAGTAAGGAAGCCACAGACCTTCTCGACAGCATGATCGAAGGTTTGAAGTACAACAAGGACGTTAAACTGGTTATCGAAGGTAACACAGATAATGTGGGTGCTCTTAAATCTAACATGACATTATCCGCTCAGAGAGCTGATGCTGTAAAAGCATACCTGGTTGGAAAAGGCATCGATGCTGCAAGGTTCACAACAAAAGCAAATGGTCCAAACAAACCTGCCGATACGAATAAGACTGATGAAGGCAAAGCCAAGAACAGAAGAGCCGAATTCGTAAAAGTAAAGTAAAATAGGACAATATAATAGAGGGGTTCATTCGTGAACCCCTCTTTTCATTTCATTTTTTGCTTGACAAGAATGCCCTCCTTTCTTTGATAACGCCACATTACTTAATTCGGCGAGATAGCTCAGCCGGTAGAGCAGAGGCCTGAAAAGCCTTGTGTCCCCAGTTCGATTCTGGGTCT
>DAONDQ010000218.1:0-2837 GCA_035402645.1 Candidatus Cloacimonadota bacterium
GAAGCTTGATTGGCAGGTGAATGAAAACAGCAACATGGCATACTCACTCCAAGGTTTGAACAATTATATCGCTTCAGAAGTCAGCAAGGTCTATTGGCTGAACAAGGTCTATCCCCCTGAAGTCCGCCAGGCACACCAGGAAGGTTTCATTCATATACATGACTTGGGACAGATTTCCGTTTATTGTGTAGGTTGGGATTTGTATGACCTTTTAACCACTGGTTTCAAGGGAGCCACAGCCAAGGTGGAAAGTGGTCCGCCGAGGCATTTCAGAAGCGCTTTGGGGCAAATCGTCAATTTCTTCTATACACTACAGGGAGAAGCTGCAGGTGCACAGGCATTTTCACATTTTGATTCCCTGCTCGCACCATTTGTAAGTCACGATAACCTTACCTATAATGAAGTGAAGCAAGCCCTCCAAGAATTCATATTCAATATCAATGTCCCTACCCGTGTTGGATTCCAAACTCCGTTTACGAATATCACTCTCGACCTGAATCCTCCATCTATCTATGCCCATCAGCCGGTTGTCATCGGCGGAGAGGTGATGGATTCCGTCTATGCAGATTACCAGCATGAAATGGATATGATCAACAGGGCATTCCTCGAGGTCATGATCGAAGGTGACCAGAAGGGAAGAGTATTCACATTCCCGATTCCAACCTATAATATTACCCGTGACTTTGACTGGGATAATCCGGAACGCGATTATCTGTGGGATGTGACTGCAAAGTACGGCATTCCATATTTCTCCAATTTCGTGAATTCCGATATGAGTCCCGAAGATTCCCGTTCCATGTGCTGCCGGTTGAGACTGGACACCAGGAAACTTGCAGCACGAGGTGGTGGCTTGTTCGGAGCCAATCCACTTACCGGTTCAATTGGTGTGGTGACGATCAATCTTCCACGCCTTGGATATTTATCATCCAATGAAGAAGAATTCTTCAGCAGCCTCGAAAAGACAGTGAACATTGCCAGGAATAGTCTCGAGATCAAGAGAAAGATCCTGGAGCTTTGGACTGAGAACGGTCTTTATCCTTATACCAAGTTCTATTTGAGACAGGTATATTCCCATAACCATCAATATTGGGTTAATCACTTCTCGACCATCGGGATCATCGGAATGAATGAAGCCTGCCTGAATCTCCTGGGAAAGGATATAGGGACGGAAGAAGGCAGGGAATTTGCGTTGAAGACAATGGACTTCATGCGCGCCCTATTGCTGAAATTTCAGGAGGAAACGGGCAGTAATTATAATCTGGAGGCAACTCCAGCCGAAGGTACAAGCTACAGACTTGCGAAAATTGACAGGGACAAATTCCCTGAAATACGTGTGGCAAACAGAAATGGCGAGAGCGATTCACCATTCTATACCAATTCCACCCAATTACCAGTAGATTATACAGATGACGTGTTTGAAATGCTGGATAAGCAGGATGACCTGCAGTCGAAATATACTGGTGGAACAGTACTCCACTTGTTTGCAGGTGAGAGGATTTCCAATACCGAAACTGTGAAGAAACTGGTGCAGAAGATCTGCAGCAATTATCGTTTACCGTATTTTACCATTACTCCCACATTCAGTATCTGTCCAAATCACGGTTATATTACCGGAGAGCATGAGAAATGCCCGGTATGTACCACCGAATGTGAAGTATATTCCAGGATCGTTGGGTATTTGCGTCCCGTGTCTCAGTGGAATGATGGCAAAAAAGAAGAATTCAAACAAAGAAAGAACTTTGCCATATCAGAAGGAATAACATGTTAATTGGTGGATTTCAGAAATTCTCGATGATCGATTACCCGAATCGCATCAGTGCTATCATCTTCACTCAAGGTTGTAATTTCCGCTGCCCATACTGCCACAACCCGGAACTGGTCGATCCATCCAGGATGAAAAGTCCGCTCGATAATGAGAAAATACTATCCTTTCTACGCACTCGAAAGACTAAACTCGACGCGGTATGCATCACAGGCGGGGAACCGACATTACAGCCTGATTTGGTTGATTTCTGCCGGGAGATCAAGGAGATGGGTTATCTGGTCAAGTTGGATACGAATGGTTCTCAACCGCATATTCTTGAAGAATTATGCGTATATAAACTAATCGATTTTGTAGCCATGGACATCAAGGCTCCACTTGACAGGTATGAATGGGTTACTCAAGTCCCGGTTCCGGAAGGAGTGATCATGAAGAGTATCGAGATCTTGAGGAAATTCCGGAAAGAGAGGGAATTCAGGACAACTGTCGTTCATCCGCTTCTCGGATTGGCAGACATAGAGAAGATTGTGGCTTTATTCATTCGTGGTGAAACGTACTGTCTTCAGAAATATGCCGGAAAGCAGACACTCGATTCCAATCCAAAGCAATATCAACCATTTTCAACGATGCTGATGCATGCAGTATCCCAGAAAGCAGTACCGCAGGGAGTGAATCTAATCCTTCGATAACAGCACGACCGCTTGTGCTGTCATACCCATACCACTGCCTGTTATTCCCATACCTTCTTCAGTTGTCGCCTTCACCGATATATTTTCAATATCCGTCTCCAAGTCATGGGCGAGAACTTTTCTCATTTCATCGATGTAAGGTCTGAGTTTTGGTTCCTGCGCGCAGATCGTCGTATCCAGGTTCCCAATGCGAAAGCCTTTCTCTTTCACCCGTGACATGATATCCTGAAGCAACTGACGACTATCACATCCCAGGTATTGAGGATCGGTATCCGGGAAGGCTTTTCCGATATCACCTTCTGCAATTGCACCCAGTAAGGCATCGATGATGGCATGGATGAGTACATCTGCATCAGAATGTCCGTACAGTCCCTTTTCATAGGGGA
>DAONDQ010000219.1:0-2830 GCA_035402645.1 Candidatus Cloacimonadota bacterium
AGAGTAATTCTCCATTAACTGAAACCTTCTGGGCATAAAGATCTGACCACACCTCATCAGTCCTCGAGCCTTCCCAAGCGATTATGACACTGTTATCTCTTGAAGTAATGATTTGCGGTTTAGCCTCGTAATTTGGATGAGAAAAGATCGGCAAAGGATTTTCCCAGAGGAATTGACCGTTATAATCTATCCTCCGAGCATAAATCTTTGGGTTATTATAATTGGCATCTTTCCAGACAAATATGAATGAACCTAATCCATCATCAGCAATTTGTGCCTGGTTCTGGTCATAAGTACCAGCGGTAAGAATTTGTGCTCCTCCCCATGCAGAATCGCCATTAAATAAAATGCGGTTCATATATAGGTCATCCTGATGGTCAATCCTATTTTTATAACCGATTATAAAACCACCTCGACCATCAGAAATCAAACAATTCAGTTCTTCATCAGTATTGGTATTGGCGATTGGTATGCCGTTAACAGCCCAAGGTTGCGAACCATCAGCAAGTACATGGGAAGCATATATATCGTCGCTATCATTGCGAAAATCCGTCCAGGCTAAATAGACTCCACCTGAGCCGTCAGAGCAACCTTGCAAAGGAACTCCAAAATTAAGACCTTCGCAAACAGTGACGCCATTTTGTTCCCAAAGCAAATCACCATTTTGATTTATTTTTTGAGCATGTATTGGATCTTCATGGGGATAGTATTTACTGATCCAGGCTATTACAAAGCAATTATCTGAAGTTGGGATGATAATAGAGTTTATTTGAAGATTTATGCCATTAGCGATTAGCTGGGGTTCTCCATTATTCCATAAAAAATTACCTTCCGAATCCAATTTCTGTGCCCACAAATCTCTTTCGGCATTTCTCGTATCTGACCAAATGATAATTATTGACCCATCAGTATCTGCAGCAACAGTTTGTGACCATCCGACATTCAAACCTTGCCTGATCGCAAGTTCATTCTGCCACATTTGAGGTGCAGCAAATAACAATTGAAGTCCCAAACTAAAGAGCAAAATAGATAGAAATACTTGGTGTTTCATCATTACCTCCGCCAATAAAGATTCACATCATTTACAATATGCATAAACCCTTCCAAAACCCTTATATATTTTTAACGAAGATAAATATTATACCTATGGAAGAGAAAATGCCTTCCTGATGCAACAAAAGTAAAATCTTGATAAGAATAAATATCCCGGGATGTGTTTTCATCATTAAATTTCCACTGACAGCATGTGAACTCATAAACAAAAAGCTGTATGAGCGATTTACATTTTGACAACCAATTCTCAAAGAGTGTTGTGTAAAAAAAGCACCATTCTCTTTTTGCAACTTGGATATTCGATAAATAATAATTTATAAAGAGGGGAAATTAATAAAGCATACATGTATAATGAAACAACAAAGCCCATAGTTTTCTATGGGCTTTGCTCTGTATCTTAATGGAAATGAGAGTGGGTATTATTTTATTTCATGAGAATCATCTTCTTCGTCATGGATTGATTGCATGTAGTTAAACGGTAGAAATAGACGCCTGAACCGACTGTGCGGTTATCCTGGTTTTTGCCGTTCCAGGTGATCTTGTGAATGCCTGCGTCCAGTGCGTTATCAACTAAGGTACGAACCATTTGTCCTTTGATATTGAATACCTCGAGCTTCGCTTTTCCTGCATGTGGCAGGCTGAACTGAATCGTTGTTTCAGGATTGAAGGGATTCGGATAGTTATCATACAAAGCAGCGATCGGAGCAGTGGTTGTGACATCATGGTTCGCCACCAGCGAGTAATCGAGTAACTGCATGTACAACCCATCAATTGAGTTTGATCCGCTCGAGCGGTCATCAGTCCAAGCAATATATACCTTATCATTTCCAGCAGAAACCATCTGCGGGCTGTACTGGCAATTCTGTGTAATGCATACAGGAAATTCTGCATCTGCATCCTGGAATTCACCATTAGGATTGAATCGTTTTACATAAATGTCTCTTTGGTTATTTTGAGATTCAGCCCAGGCTATCAGCAGGTTTTGATCATCGAGGGCAGCAATGACAGGGTCAGATTGATTGTCTGTTTGCTGTGCTATATAAGTACCTTGGGAATCCCAGGCATATTCACCATTCAATGATAATTTCTGTATGGCTGCATTATAATAAAAGCCACTCAAATAATCACACCACGGAATATAAATACCATCAGCAACAAAGATTGAAGCTTGATTCTGTTCAGAATCACTTTCTTTGATAATGACTCCAGAAGGATCCCAGGCATAGGAGCCATCCGAATTGAATTTTTGAGCATAAATACTCCCAATGAAATCCCCACGCAAATCTTCCCAAGTAAGCACAAGTCCATCGTTTTCAGCAGCAGCTTTTGGATATATTTCAATATAGAAATCATCAGTATAATTGGCAGCAGGCTTGCCTTCCGGATTCCAACCGGGAACGGTGTTACCATCGGTATCAACGAGCTTTACATAGAGGCGGTCAACGGAAATCCAAATAAAATAGCGATTTACAAGCTGCTGCATTAGACATTCAGGAGGATTTAAATGGATATGATCCTCAGAGATCAGTTTGCCATTTGCACCCCATAATGGATTCCCGGCAATATCGAACTTCTGTCCTTTTACTCTGTATACATTATAGTCTGAGCCGTTCATTTCCAAATCAGACCAACCAATGTAGATATAGCCATTCTCAAAGGAGATTTTGGGATCTCTTTGATACATGGAGGAGTACTGGGCGACAGCAATACCGGTATCTCCCCAAAGATAGTCTCCCGTTGGACTGAGCAATTGAGCATAAACCTTGGAAGAATCACC
>DAONDQ010000220.1:0-2690 GCA_035402645.1 Candidatus Cloacimonadota bacterium
CAAGTTCTTTGAAACTCCTTCAAGTCCCAATCAGATGGAAGGGATATCTTGAATACTATAGTGAAGGCAAGTTCATACCCGTGGAAGAACAGAAGGATAAAAAGAATAAACCGGATTTCAAGCAGAGGGATATCACGGTTTCCGTAACGATTGACGGAAACAAGGTCAAGGCAAGTCCGTATGAGAATTTCCTTCTTGCTGAGATGGGCGATAAAGGTACAATTGACGATACATATTTTGATAATAAAGACCAGAAACTGGATTGTGTCCTGACTTTCCCACAGGATAAGGATGTGGATTATTATCTCGAAGGTATGACGCGAAATGATAATGGTGATGCCCAAATCCTGATCCAGTCTGTCAAGGCTGGAAAAGATAAGTACAAGATCGATCTGAACACACCAAAGAACTACTTTGATGCCACTGCCAATTGGAGTTCGAAGACCAGGAAGGATATCGTACAATATGCCCGGAAGTGGGGAACAGGAGACGGCTGTAAACTGATTTTCATACGTGCTTCTGAAACATCAGAACCACAACAGAGGATGCTGGATGAAATACTTGGTAAAACCAGGGATTTTCAAGCAAAGAATTGTGACATCATCGTCTATACTGAAAATAGAAGTAATGACGATATCAAAAATACCCAGGGAATTCAGTTGAAGTCAGGATTACCTGTCCTCACTGATAAATTGAATTTAATGAGTTATCCTGCTGTATTTCTTGTTAGCCCTGATCAGCAAATCCTCTTTTCCTCAAGAGGTTACCAGATGGGAATGGGTTCTTTATTACTGAAAAAGATTAAGTAAATATAATAAAACCTTGTGATAAAAAAATGTGGACATGAAAATTATCGAATTTGATAATGTCATTATGTGAAATAAATATATGAGGGTAGGTGTGGTTCAGAATATGAGAAAATGCTTGCTCATTTTGTATATTGTTCTTTTAGCCCTATTGATTTCCATCACCGGTTGTAGCAAAAAAACCGATGCGGATCAGACATCTGTTAGCACATTTCCACCAGTAGCAGATAAAATTCAGTCTTTATCGAAAGGAATATCCTCAGATCTCTGGGAAAACGGTAAGTATATGAATTCGATCTATACCAGCCGTGAGTTGTTTCTTCAAACAAAACCCAATGTGAAGTATGAAATCAATCCGGACATGAGCCTCCAGGTTTTGCAGGATGATGATCAGGCTGCTTTATTTGCCACGGGATTTACTGCAATCAAGAAATATGTGACGGATGAGATCGATTTAACAGTGCCAATGGATTCAGTCTGGAGAAACACAAAAGATAAGTATCCCGAAGTGTTAGAGCAGTATTTTATTCATAAGTACTCATTCATCCGTATTTACCCATATCGCAATCTTGCCGGTCAATATAGGGCAAGACAAAACCTCTGCCTGTTGGAGCCATTCCGGATCGCATACAGCAAAAAAGCTAACGATGCCAAGGTTATGTGGTTTCCTCCGCAGTGGGACCCTGTATTCAAGGAAATGGTCGTCAACGGTATATTTCCCATTAAAGATGGCAACGACCTAATTGGAGTCATGGGCTGCAAGGTAAGCCTTCGTAAAATGCTCAAGGCGTGTGCCGGGAATGATGCATCCGTAACCGGAATTTTCAGCAGGAGTGGTTACCTGGTAATGGCTAATCCGTCTTTTTATCAGATACTGGGAATTCCTCCAATTCAGAATACCAACATGGCACAAGATCTTCATAAACTGAAAAATCAATCCATCAATACAATGCTCAATAATATGATTGTATCACCCTATACGAATTTCATCGTCAGGATAGGGGAGGATAACTACTTTGTTGAATGCAGGTTGATACCGGAAATGAATTGGGTTGTATTTAAAATGAACAAGAGATAAAATTGAAAAGGGACATCTTTCGATGTCCCTTTGATTTATGCTTTCACATTAACAACTACATTTTTGAATCTCGCTGGCGCTACACCATGAGATAGATGCATTACCTGCCCCGGTTCACCTTTTCCGCAATGGAATGTTCCTTGGTAGCCCCATTCTTCCGGTCCGCAGACCATATCACATGAGCCCCAGAATTCGGGTGTGATGCCATAATATGTAGGTTCTTTCACAATACCCTTGATCTCGCCATTTACAATCTTCCAGCCGATTTCAGTTGTAAACTGGAAATTATACCGGTTGTCGTCGATAGACCAAGCCTTGGTGAAATCGATCAGATAACCTTTCTCGGTCGATTTGATCATATCCTGCAGGGAACCTTTACCTGGAGATAGGCAGAAATTGGTCATACGGATCAGAGGAATATTGTCACCGGCAGTAGCCATATTATTGGAACTTGGTTCCAAACCGAGCAGGGCTGCTACTTCACGTGAAGTCTGCTGATTGACGAGGATACCGTTTTTGATGATCTCGACCTTCTTTGCTTGGATACCATCGTCATCAACCAGATGAAATCCCATACCGTTAGGATCAAGGCTATCACTGAAGATATTCACAATATCTGAACCATATTTGAAATTACCCAGCATGGAAGGTTTGATGAAAGTCTTTCCAGCATAGGATATCTCCATTCCAAAGATGCGGTCTGCTTCGGTGGCGTGTCCTACTGATTCATGCAATTGCAGGGCAAGATGACCACCGCCGATAATGATGTCGGCACGTTCTTCCTCGATTGTCGGCGCTTTTGTTAG
>DAONDQ010000221.1:0-2673 GCA_035402645.1 Candidatus Cloacimonadota bacterium
TTACGAGTTTGCCATCGCTCCCAACCTCAAATGCAGAATTTTGACCGCCATATCCGTCATCTGCGGTTTCACTGTTATCCTGGTCATAATTCCACGTCCCGTCCGCCAAGTATTTATATTGATACTTTCCGGCTTGCACTTGAATCACAGTACTCCATACTCCATTCTGATCCTTTTGCATTGGGTTCGCACTATTGTTCCAGTTGTTAAAAGTACCCACAAGGCTCACACTGTTCGCATTAGGTGCTGTGTAGGTAAACTCAATGCCGGCGGGATTGTCGATGATCTCCGCATTCAGTATCAAAAACGGGATATACAGGATCATGAAAATAAATAGTATCTTACTCATGTATACTCCTTTATCTAAAACCAACATTTGATAATGATCTTAACTTCTTGACTCATGGTTCCATTGTTCGTGAAACTATCGTCATTCACCAATCCGTATTGACCCCAGTAGCTTGGTCCGTATTGCAAATAAAATTCAGTGCTGTTCCCCGGTATATACTGCAACTCATAGAAAATGCTGTGAGGTGCCTTGGCATTGTTGTACAGGCTCATTCCACGGGTGAATAAACGCCATTTCGGTGTCAGGTTTATGGTTGTTTCCATACCGAAAATCTGTTTTTCCAGCGGCACTCCAATATCCTTTACTTTGAATTGGAATAGGAGCTTCGCAATTTTGTTTTCAACACTCAGTTCACTGAAGAGGTCATTATGGTCATAATGTACACCCTGCCACCAGTCATCCGCCATCTTGTAGTAGAATTTACCTTTGAAGCCATTTACAAATTCAATATAGGCTTCCGTGTAAATATCTGAATGTCTGTTGACTTCCAAGATGGTTTCATGGATCAGGTTCTTCCCCTGCGTGCTGTAGTAATTGTAATTACCGGTTAGAGTGATTGCTCTTTGAGGAACAATGTAATATGTATTGATATAGGTACCGATCTTATCACTCGTATTCGTACCCATATAATTTCGATAGTCTTTACCGAAAGTGTATCCACCTGGATTTATGAACCAGTAGCCCAGATTGTCTCTCCCTAAGCGAAAGCCTCTCACTTCTATCTGGGAAGCCACATTCCCTTTCAACAGATTCCTTGCATCGATTCCCAACTGTTTATTAAAAGTAAAGTGAGAAAGATTCAAGTCACTTGCAAGGGCATTCTGATATTGGCTAGCCTCATCCATTACGGAAGGTTCTGATGGAACGGTACTACAGGCAAATTCTGCTGCCACATAGTATTTCTTATTGATTGTCCAATGCAGGTCAGATGCATATATTTCATTGTAATTCAGCCGAAGAGTAGAATTGCCATAATTCTTTCTCTGGTAGAATGCACCCATGAATAATTTATCTTTGATGATCGACTGTCTCAGGCGGAGAAGATGGATATCATCGTTCTGCCCGTTGGAGTAATCTGAAAAGACATATGTCACGCTGCCATTCCAGGGGAACCATAAGTCGAGTCTTCCTCCCTGCCCATTTCCATCAGTCACAGAACCTGTATTCAGGAGACCCAGCATCGAACCATCCGTCCAATAGAAGCTCTGGTCCCTAATGAAGAAAGCTGTAGCAACTCCATAATTCTTGTATTCCTTGCGGTATTTGACATGCGCTTCGGATAATACAAGTTCAGTGTTGGTTAAGAGTGTATTGAATTTATCATATTTCTCCGCATATAATTTCATATATGCTTCTGTGTATGCTGCCGGATTGGCATAAAATCTTGTTTCAATATTGATGTTCGGATCCCACATATTCCAATTGAAATTGTTCGCATTCTTGGTTGCACCGAATTGACTTTCCATGTAGCCTTCCATTCTTACCTGTGCACACAGGGGTAAAAGAACCAGTAAGAAGGAAAAGATGATTAATGTTTGTTTCATATCAATTTCCTCCTTTAGAATATCCAGCCAAATTCTACACGGTAGGTGCTGCCCAATTTCTCATGTGCATACATCGCTCCGTCCAGTGTCCATTGTCTTGATTTCAATCCAAATCCTGCTGTCAGGTTGGAATCACTCATTCCCAACCTGGGGGCAAACACATTATAAAACCATATTTCAGACCCAACATGCCAGGAGGAGCTGTTCTTATCCCAGTGATAATCGCCCGTCAACAGTAATCCGGCATTCCACTTGTAACTGAGCCCAGCACCCATGGAAAGCGGCAATTGATAAGACTTGTCATCGAACTCGAAGTCCGGTTTGAGCAGATTCCGTGCAGAGCCTCCCAACGATAATTGATGATATTTGATCAATGCACCGGCATCAGCATCAAGTTTCCCCGGGATCTTGAAACCTGAAATACTGCTTTCTGGATTACTGCCTTCGTATGAATTCATCAAATGCGCATACAAATGTTTGGCATTCAGACCGAGGCTGATATCGAAATCCCCTACGCTCTTCTTGTATGCACCGGAAATAATGGTCACCTGCTCCGCATATTCACCTTCCAGCATCATCTGTGACCATCCGAAACCAAGATGGACGGTCTTCAAGGGAATATTCAAAGCAAGCATATCATTGTAAAAACCAGGAATTGCATAGAGGTTCTCGTGGGATAAAGACAACTTGTAATGTTGCTGGTATGTCAAACCGGCAGGGTTCCAGAATATTGCAGAAGGTTCATCTGCAAGGCTGATATATGCATCACCGAGAGCCATC
>DAONDQ010000222.1:0-2654 GCA_035402645.1 Candidatus Cloacimonadota bacterium
ATTCAAAATCCTTTTAACTTTTAAGCTGATCTTTGTATTGCAGCAGGTAAAGATCAGGCAATTGATGGAATTTATTCAATGCTCGCTACGGCATTAGAAGACTCAGAATGGGTCAACCAATGGTGGGATTTAAACTATACAACGGGAAGAATCGATTTCAAAAAGAAGAATATTTATATTCAAGTTAAAGCGGCAAATGCATCAACTGGAGCAGGAGATACCTCAAAATGTGTGATATTTGATGAACTTGATCTCTTCCAAAAAAATACGGATTCAAAAGTGTCTGCTGAAGCCGTATTCCGAAAAATGGTGAATTCTGTAACTACTCTTGGGATAAAGGGTAAGATTCTGTCGATTTCATCCCTTGATAACGTTGATGGAATGATGTCTCGTGTATATTACGAGGCAACCATGAAAAAGAATGCATTAGCATTAGAAACCAAAACATGGGAGATAAATCCAAATCCCGATTTGTCTGAAGCGCATCTCCGCGAAGAATATAAGTACAAAATGGATGCGTTTTATAAATATTTTGCAAATCGCCCGGATATTTCCTCTGGAATGCTGTTTCCCGGTGGCATAAAACTTGACAAATCCATGGACAATGTTCTACAGACGGACAATCAAGACACATTAGATGAAGCAGCCAATTATTATCATGCCATGGCAGTTGATCCGGGTCATCGTAATGATGCTTTTGGGTTGTCAGTAGGTCACCGAATCGACAATCACATCATTATTGACGGTACCATGAAGTTCGAAAAAACCGGAGAAGATGCCTATATTAAGCCCTCTGATATTGAGGATTCGATGACCGATCTGTTTGGTAGTTTAAACGTAACCCACCTACTCTATGATATCGATACCATTTTATTTATGGTAGAAAAAGCTGAAAATGAATGGGGTATCCAGACAATCAAACATTTAGCAGGTGGAGAAGCCTATGGATTATGGTGGAAATTAAATGAAGGAAAAGATCCCGAATTCGATCTAAGCATTGTATATGATGAACATTTAAAACGTGAGGCAGAACAACTAAGCAAGAACAAGACTCCGAGTGGCAAAATACGGATCGACCATCCTTACCTTGGGTGTTTTGTTGGAGAAACCCGTATAAGATTATTAGACGGTACATGTCCACAAATTAAGGATTTAGTTGGAATTGATAACTTCTGGGTATGTTCATGTAGAGGAAATGGAGATCTCGTTCCGTGAAAAGGTAGAGCAAAACTAACAAAATATGTCACTGATTTAGTTGATATTGTATTAGATTCGGGGGCTGTAATTCGCTGCACACCTGATCATAGATTTATGTTACGTAACGGAGAGTATATAGAAGCAAGGAATATAACTCCCCATATTGACAGATTGATGCCATGTAATATATCTCATGTTGGGAATGATGGATATTATTCATATTCACACCCATTGCGTGATGATAAAGAAAAAAATTCATATTCTCGCAAATCAGTTCACAAGATAATAGCAAGGTATGTATTTAAGCGAGAAATTCGCAATGGCGAATTAATACACCATATAAATGGAATAAAGGAAGATAATAGACCCGAAAATTTAGAAATTGTTGACAGTTCTAGTCATGCATCTCATCATACCTCATATCGACATAAAATAGATAAAGAATATTCAAAAAATGCAACAGATGCAATGCATAAATTCAATACAAGTGACGAGGGCAGAAAGTTTAGATCTTCTGTATGTAAACGAGTAATGGATGCAATGACACAAGAAGATAAAGTAAAACGAGCAAGAAACCGGTCTGCTTTTAGATCTGATGTTACAATCGATATGTTGATAGATGCAAAAAAGTATGGATCAGAAAATGCATATCAGGCAAGCAAATATTGTGGATGCGGTAGAAATGTAATAATTAGGGTATTGAAGGACCATGGATATTCATCATGGGACGAATTTATGAACCCCGATAATAGGAATCATAGAGTGTTATATGTAATACCTGTGAAATTAGAAATTCCCGTACCAGTATATGATATAGAAGTCGATATTTGGAACAATTTTGCACTCACATCCGGTGTATTTGTACATAATTCGAAGGATATGAGTGATACGGTGGCTAATTTAATTTGGTTCCTTTATTATAATGAAACTGGCAATGCTCGGAACCCTACGGGTCACATGTCATCACTTTACTAACAATCCATTTTATAATACATTAATAAGTGTGCTCATTTGATTACATTGATCTTTAAATAATGTAAATCACAACGCACACTATCTATGTCAATAGTAAACGACATTGCAGAAATGATTTGTATAGCAAATGGCGAAAGATATGAGTCAAAATCGCCAACCGAACAACAACACATCAATACGTGGGCTCATAGTATATTTGAATATGTAAATACAAAGTCCCAAGGATAATATAATGGCAAAAAACAAACAAACTGGTAATCCAAGGGCATATACTGCACGCACGAAATCAACCCATCATTTTAGTGCGTCAACCACATCCTCAAGTAAATTGCCCACTCAAAGTTTTACATCCCCTTCTGTAGCCGGATCAGCAGCCCAGCAAACCAACAATTGCGACTTTGTAAATTATTTAAATGGAATATCGAATTTTGCTGATATGACCCGTGATTCTCTTGTCGAACACATGTATACAACTGAACCGG
>DAONDQ010000223.1:0-2557 GCA_035402645.1 Candidatus Cloacimonadota bacterium
GACGGCACAGATTTTCCTTAGACATTCCAATCCCTATCCAATGGGATACCAATCCCATTCCAATCCCTATCCAATGGGATACCAATCCCATTCCAATCTCTTTCCAATCTCTTTGGATTGAAAAGGGATAAGAATGACATTGGATTACGTTAGGAAACAGATTGTAATGTCCTATGATACTCATCGATAGAGCTCATTGAATAAGGTTTTTGCCGGTTGGTTCTCATGGATACCTAACAATCGAATTCATCGGCTCTGCATGTTAGTTAAGAAAACCATTATGGCAGCATGATAAAGAAACTCTAATCAGTGATGTGATTTATTTTGACACTAAATAAATAAATGATAAAATAGGATTTAAATGAAAAATAGTGCAAATATGCATCCGAGGAGACATGTAAGACTTCTGTAATCTATTTTAAACCATATAAATAGATGGTTTGAAAAATTGGAGATAACACTGCTTTACGTCTAAGGTACAGAATTTTGCAACGAGGGGAGTATATGATCCAGAAAAATGTTGTTGATTACTTTCTTTCACTGATCACCATCAGCAGCGAATCAAAGAACGAAAAGAATGTGGCAGAAAAGTTATTTCTAGATTTGAAGGAACTCGGGCTTCAACCGGTTTTCGATAAGGCATATGAAATGACAGGTGGGAATTGTGGGAATCTGTATGCCTATTTACCGGGAAGTATCCAAAAACCGCCAATGCTCCTTTGCGCGCATATGGATACGGTTTCACCGGGGAATGATATAAAGCCAGTGGTCGAAAATGGGATCATTCATTCGGATGGGACGACGGTTCTCGGTTCTGATGATAAATCTGGAATTGCTGAAATCATGCTTGCGATCAAAGAATTGAAGGATTCTGGAGAAGCACATGCACCAATCGAATTGCTGTTCACAATTTCAGAGGAGATCGGACTTCTTGGAGCGAAATATTTAGATTATTCGCTCTTGAAATCTAAGTTCGGTTACGCCCTGGATGCGCATCATGTAGGTGAATTCATGGTGGGTGCGCCATCGCAAAACAGTCTTGAATTCAAGGTACACGGCAAGGAAGCTCATGCGGGTGTGGCACCAGAGATGGGAATCAATGCGATTCAGGTGGCAGCAGAAGCAATTGCCGCCATATCCTGGGGAAGGATTGACTTTGAAACGACATGCAATGTAGGGATCATCAATGGCGGTAATGCAACCAATGTGGTGCCGAATATGGTTCAAATTCGCGGAGAAGTCAGGAGTCACAGTATGAAAAAGCTAACTGACCTGACTCAGCAGATCGTGAATACTTTCCAGGAAACTGTTGATAAATACGAGGTTAATGGGCACAAAGCCCGTTTTGAAGCGAATGTTCATAACGAATATCATTCGTTCTTTTTTGAGAATGAAGAACCTGTAGTGGAATTGGCGATTCAAGCTGCCAGGAAGATCGGTGTTCCTGTTCGTACCATCAAGGGTGGCGGAGGAAGTGACGCCAACATCTTCAATGGAAAGGGAATCTCCGTCATCGCTGTTGGAACCGGTATGGATAAAGTACACACTGTTGAAGAATGCATTGAAGTCTCTGAATTGGAAAATGGAACGAAGTGGGTAAAGGAACTGATTAGAACGTACTCCAATAACTGACAGGGAGCAAATCATGGTTAAAATCGCCCTATCTGGCTTTGGGAAAATGGGACATATGGTCAAGGACTTAGCCTCCAGTCATGATGTGGAGATAGTTGGCATTATCGATCCTTATGTCCAGGGAGTGCTGGATGTGATTTCGCAGGAATCATTGAATAATGCTGCGGTTTGCATCGATTTCTCAAGTCCTGATGCTGTTCTTCAGAACTGCACGAAGTTAGCTGAGAACCATTTGAATATAGTGATCGGGACCACCGGTTGGGAAAAAGACTTTCAATCTGTTGCTTCACTGACGGATCGATTTGGAATTGGAATCTTGTATGGTTCCAATTTCTCACTTGGAATGAATGCCTTTTACCGCATTATCAGATATGCTGCAAAATTGATGAATCAAATCCCGGAATATGATGTCTATGGATATGAAATGCATCATAATCAGAAGAAGGACAGTCCTTCCGGAACGGCGAAGGAATTATCAAATATACTATTAGCCGGAATCGAAAGGAAAACCAGAACGCAATTCGAGATGGTGAATCGGAAGATCGATGAGGATGAACTGCATTTTGCCAGCATCAGGGCTGGTTTCATCCCCGGTACCCATATGGTCGGCTTTGATTCCAATGCAGATACCATAGAACTGACGCATCGCGTACGTAATCGTACGGGGCTTGCCTTGGGTGCCTTGAAAGGTGCCATGTGGCTCAAGGATAAAAAAGGTTTATATAAATTCTCGGACGTATTTGAGGATATCCTGAAACAATGAAATACAATTTCTTTAAGATGCAGGCACAAGGGAATGATTACCTATACTTTGATTTTATAGGCAAGGAGATGCTGTCTATAAATTTACCACAACTGGCACGGCAGATCAGCGACCGACATTACGGCGTAGGGGCAGATGGAATCGTCCTGATTCTGCCATCCG
>DAONDQ010000224.1:0-2550 GCA_035402645.1 Candidatus Cloacimonadota bacterium
GTGTTGCCTGCAGAATATTCATCTCATCGATAATTTTTGGGGGAATGATCTCGATGTGATATGAAAGGGAATTTTGGATGATGATTTCATAGAGTGATTCACGTACTGGTTCAGTGAGTTTTTTCGAATCACGTACCATCGGATGTTCCCATTCAGGCTTCAAAATAACGGAGGCAATTACGACAGGACCGGCTAAGGGACCTCTTCCTGCTTCATCGATTCCTGCAAGAATGGGGTATTCTTCCATCAGCTTTTGATCATTGATGAATAAAGGATTCATGTAATCTCTCAATCGGGTTTCTGGAGAACGAAGAAGATTCTCGTGTAGTAGTGATCGAGTTTAGATGGATTGCTGTTCTTCAAATTCTTGGGGATCAAACCGCCATAAACACCCAGGAGTTTGAATTTGGTAACCGAAATGAGTTCAAGGATATCCTTTGTTTTATAGATTCTCTGCTCATGCTTTTCATTGAAGCGGAAGAAGATATTGCCTTTTTTAACAAATAATGAAAGGTCATTATACTGAATCCAGGCATTATGGTCGAAATGCGCGCGATGAAAAACCACGTTATTCTGATTCTCATCGACATTCAGATAATCATCGAAATAATCGAGGCTGTTTAGATGTGTGGAGATATCGAAAATGAAGAGCCCACCATTCATCAGTCCGTTTTCCACATGATGAAGCATCTGTGAAACTTGATTCTGGTCCATCAGATAATTGATGCTGTCAAAAAGGCATAAGATAAGGTCATATTTATCCTTTTCGATAGGGGAGAGCATATCCGCCTGGTACAGTTTTGGTTTATATGCCTTGCGCGCCGCTACTGAAAGCATATCTTCGGAAAGATCACAAGCTGTGACATTGAGTCCTTTTCTCTTTAACCGCGTGGAAATATTGGCAGTTCCGCAAGCAATCTCCAATGTGTAATGAGGATTTCTTTTCTTCAGATGGGTGAATTGAGTGAGGATGAATTCAACCCAATCATCGTATTGGACATGCTGCATATAGTGGTCATAATATTCAGCAAATTCATTGTAGGAAGTTCGCGGACTGCTGTTGGCAGTTAATTTCTTTTCGAGAAGATCCAGGGCAGCAGACATGCTTGAATGACTGGCGCAGTTCTCATCCGCTATATCGAAAGCCGTTCCATGATCCACGGATGCTCGCAAATAGGGCAGACCCAGCGTAACATTCACTCCTTTGCCGAATGACAGTAATTTAAAGGGAACGAGTCCCTGGTCATGATAGGCTGAGATGATCATCTGATATTGGGTGTATTTGGAGTGGAAGAATGTATCTGCCGGGAAAGGACCATCGACCTCAATTTTCTCTTCCCTGCTGAGGGTTTCCAAGGTATCCTTGATCATGATGTCTTCAATGCCAAAGGCACCTTCCTCTCCAGCATGGGGATTCAAGCCAAGCATAGCGAATCGGGCATCAGGAATCTGCTTACGGGTTTCCTGAACAATGAGCCGTATCTTGTTTTTCACAATTTCAGGAGAAAGATTGTCTCTTACTTCTGCAATTGCCATATGGGTTGTTAGGAGCGAAATATTGAAGACAGGACCCCAGAAACTCATGATGACTTCATCAACATTGCTCTGTTTGGCAAAGAATTCGGTATGACCGATAAAATGCGGGTCAGTGTGACGTATCCAGGTCTTTGAAACTGGAGCGGTCAATACCGCCTGAACTTTACCGGCATTCAGGTCGATCGTGACTCTTTGGAGAATTTCGAGGGCAGTCTTGCCTGATTCGAATGAAGGAAATCCCGGATGGATCGAGTCTTCATCAATTTGGATATGATAAAGCCCCGGTTTCCTGACTTCCTTGATATCATTGATCTCTATGATGGGATGACCCTGCTTATAATCAGGATATCTTCCATAGACTACGTATGCAATTTCAGGATGCAGTGGATGAAACTGCAGGGCTTTTACTGTTATCTCAGGTCCAATACCTGCAGGATCTCCAGTCGTAATGGCGAGAATCTTCATTTCTTATCACTGCTTCCCGGTTTCGATAAGACCATTCCTTTTTCACATAATGGGCATTTATCAGGTTCATATGTCTCGAGGTCGAGTGATAATAATGATTCAGTTGGAATCCCGAAATCAACAGTTCCATGGGAACGGTCAACAATGACACCAATGGCAACGACTTCAATGTCCTTTTCTTTCAGGGCATCGATGACTTCCTGGACACTATGACCTGTGGTTACGATGTCTTCAGTAATAATGGCACGTTTCACATGCTTGAGAGAAAATCCGGCACGAAGTGTCATCTTCTCGTTTTCACGCTGCGTGAAGGCAAACTTGAGACCTAATTGCTTGGCAACTTCATAGGCTATGACGATACCGCCGTACGCAGGTCCCACAACAATATCCGCTTGAACATCAGCAAACCTGTTTGCAAGTTTCTGACACAGGAGGGAAATCATGGCTGGATCCTGTACGATTTTGATCTTTTCCACGTACTTATCGCTATGCAAACCGGAAGTAAGCTGGAAATGACCATTTAGCAACGCATGGCTCTCTTCCAATATC
>DAONDQ010000225.1:0-2491 GCA_035402645.1 Candidatus Cloacimonadota bacterium
CATCGATCCAGGCACAGTCACTTCCGCTTGAAGATGTGCTGTTTTTGCTGTAAGTCCATCTGAAAGTGTGTGAACCTGCGGTCACTGCATAGCTTCTGTTTGTCCAGGCAACTTCCCCCGACCATTCACCTTGTAACACATTATCTATATAGAACCTAAGATAATCACCTGAGGTTTCAGAACTCACTTTCTGATAAAAGCTTATATTACCGGCTAATAGATCGTTTTGTGTAAGAGTAAGGCTGGTTGTACCATTATCAGCAATTGCTCCTGATTGGGCTGCATAGCTGCCTAAGTTCACATTAGTACTCTGAATTGTCCAGGGGATGGATGAGCTGTTGTCCCATTGCAATAAGTTGAAATTATTGGTTTCAAAGCCTTCGAAACCGGTCAGGTAAGGTCCGTTAATACTATCTAATAATAGATCACCCAAATTCGTTGATATCGCTTGAATTGCAATATAAACGGTCTGTCCTGCATAAGCACTGATATCATAATTATACTGAGTCCATACATTTGCAGGAGCAAAGTTTGAAGCAAGTGAGACAGTAAAGTCAGCCTGATTATTGGATGTAGTTGAAAGTTTTATATTACAGCGATCGAGTTGAACAAAAGCATTTTTTGCCCAAAAGCTAAAGGTTGAAGCACCGATTGCAGGAGAAAGCTGAGGTGTGATTAACCAGTCATCATGCGCAGTAGCAGAATACTCGATGAGTGCACTGTAACCAACATATCCCATTTCACCACCGTATTTTATCCAGGTTTTAGTATCTCCACCATTGATGAGTTTCCATCCAGGAGGAGGAAAAGCTCCTCCAAAGCCTTCATCCAGGTTGGCAGCAAATAGTGCGGTGAGTGTGAAGAGGAATAACAATAATAAGACCGGTTTTTTCATGTTCTGTTCTCCTAAATTCATTTTGAATGTCATTAACTTCCATTTTCATTTCAACTATCAGCATACAGCAATACCAGTAATTCACTTATTTTGATGGAACATGGGGAGGGATATGATCCGGTAACGCCTACAATCTCTACCTGATAATTCGACTTGAAATACATCAGGAAAAATTGAATTGTGATTCAGAAATAATCAATAAAAGAGTCAAGGTTTATCTTTATTAGTATGAAATATTAATGTGATAAGCATTCTTGAATGATAAGCTGCTCTGGGTTTATAGATACTATAATGATGAAAAGGAATCACGCGAAAGCATGATTCCTTTTATCTTGTAAGCTCTCCTATATTAAAAAGTATAGGCGGATTACTTTTCTATCGAAGTCAGGGGTTTTACAGCAAACCCGCTTGGAACAATCGTTACCTTGAATTCTTTTCTCATGGAGAATTTCTTCGCTACTGATTCATTATCTGCGTTATAGGAAACACCCTTCAGTACTGCTGTCACAACAGCATTATTAGCGTCTTCCTTGATGGGAAGAACTTTCAGAACTTTCACTTCATTCACTTCGATCTTTCCAGCTGGTTTATCTTTTGCAAACCAGTCAGGTCCAATATTATCGGATGCATACGATTGGATATATTCTTCGCATCCTTTGTATTCTCCTTCATCAACAGGTTTCTGTGCGCATCCAAATAGAATAAAGATGATTGCAAAAAGAAATAGTACGTTCTTCATGGCTCCTCCTTCATTGTCGCGAATCAATATTGCATATACCTCGTCATTCTGTTGATCATGAATTTTATTGTATAGTTATTTGTTGGGATGATGAGGAAAACCACTTCAATAACAGGTCAGGCGACCTGTGGTACAACAATGCAAGCAACGCACGGGGGGGGCGTTGTGCCACACTTCGACAAGCTCAGTGCATCGCCTCACAGGGTGAGGCGCTCCATTTCTGCCATTCGATTCATTTCTCCCTTTTGTAAAGGGAAATGCCCCACCCGCCTTGCGAAGGAGGGATAATGGAGGTCTAAGGGTAGAGAGTTAGTTCTGTTCTGCATTCCGGCATGTCAAACAACCCAACATCAAGAGAATGTCATCCTTGCGGAGCGCTGCACTGAGCTTGTCGAAGTGTCGAGGATCCATGTCCCTGTTCCCATATTCACTTCCTTCCGCCTTCCGGCATTGAAAATTCAGCGGACGCTGAAAGCCTTCGCGTATGAGAATGCCCGAATGAAGCATGTTTGAGTGAAACGAGTTTGCGGAAATGAGGGTATTCGAATAGCGATTGGCTGAATTTTCATAGCCAAGAGTTTTCTTGTTACTTCTTTGACGATTCAAAGAAGGAAATATTCGATTCGTGGTACGAATACCCACTCCAATAACAGGTCAGGCGACCTATGGTACAACCATGCTTGCAACGCACAGAGTGTGTTGTGCCACACTTCGACAAGCTCAGTTCATCGTCTCACGGGGTGAGGCACTACATAACCCCAACCTGAGACAATCCAATCGAAACCCGATGCCAATCCAATCGAAATCCTATCCCTTTCCAATCCCGAGAGATTGGAATGAGATTGGTATGGGATTGG
>DAONDQ010000226.1:0-2487 GCA_035402645.1 Candidatus Cloacimonadota bacterium
AAAGTTTCATCATCAATGGCGACAATGGCAATATCACCGCTGATTGGTCTGTTCCCACGCAATTGAAATAGCTGATCAGTAATCTTGCTTTCTGTGTCCTTGAATAATTGCGACCAACTGACGATTTGCAGAAGAATCACAATGAGTAGGGGAATGAGGAAGAACTTGGCGTACTTTTTCATGGAAACCTCAAAAAAAAGGGGCAGTGACTTGAAGAATCACTGCCCAAAGTATCGTTAAAAGCGTTGGCTTATATTCAGATTCCATGTAACAGAGTTATAATTCGAACTGCTGTAATCACTATTCGCGTAATTCTTGAAGCCTAAACTCGACATGATGCTTGTTTGCTCGAGAGGCATATAACGAGCACCAACATTGAAGAATTGATACGATTGATTCTGCTGGTCTCCACCTAATACAGTTGTCTTGAAATCAGCATAAGGTATTAACTTATCATATAGAAGCCTGTATTCACCATGAAGTCCAAATTCCGTATTCGAATTCTTTACTTTGTTAAGTTCCTTCGTGATGGTTCCGTACTTATTATCCTGGTTTCCAACATTGAAGGATATGCGTGTTGTCAGGGGAAGTTGCTGGAATCTGCTGGTCAGTGTAAGCAGTACATTGTCCATATTCAGTTCATATGCTGAATTCTGTTTATCCTGATTTGTGTTGGTATTGTAGGTAAGGTCGAGTTTGGTTGGAGCCACAGGCATCATAACAAAATCATAACCCAAGCCAACATCGACCATATTGCTTTCCGTGTTCATCGGATAGAAAGTGGAACTATTGATATCTGTGTTTTCCTTATTCTTACCGGTATTGGCATGATATCCAATTCTCAGGTAAGGTAGATTGATCATCCTGAACAATGTCTGTGCATACCAGTTTGTGTAGGTGCTTGTTGCAGCCTTTTGTTTTGAAAGGTTATCAGAGATGATGTTCACACCACCATCGAGAAATACAATGCTCTTGATGTTCACATTATCAGAGACATTGATCGATCTTGTATCATTCTGCAGATAACTTGCTGCAACAGACTGGAAACTGGAACCAACTTGAGAATAACTCAAGCTCAAGTAATTCTTATACATGAATAATCTTGCATATCCCTGCATGGCAAGGCAGGCAAGGCTTGGTTTGAACCAATTCAGGTTCTTGTTTAAAATGAAAATGTCCTGGAAATCTGAAGCAGAGATACCGGCTGGGGGCTTATTCCCGGTATAATCTTCAAAGTCCTCATCCGAAATAGGTCCGGGAAGGATATTTGTGTTATACATGCTTCCGGCACCTTCCAGCCCCATGATGAAGCTCTGTCTGAAAAGACTGAGTCTCATATCAGTGCCAAAGACCAGGTTATCAACAGGGAATGAAATTTGTGCAAAAGTGGTATCTGTATTCTGATAACGATAGAATTGCTGTTTCAGGGAAGATACGATATCACGGCTGCGCACAAAATCAAAAGACCACTTGAAACTCTTCACAGAACCGAATTCCATTCTCATACCTGCTGCATCACGGGAAAAGGTTCCGGGTGTCGCCGTTTGCGACATAACGGGTGCATTTTCAATTTCATTGCCATCGATGGCACGTTTGGATTGTCCGTATAATCCGAGTATGGCAAAACTCTTTGAGAAGAACTTTGCATAAAGACCACGGACATTTGTACTATTCATCGTCAATGAACTGAAGAAGGGTGTGTTATCACCAAGGATGATCTCAGTACCTGGCAGATTCAAACCGAGGTTATATCGATTGATCGGTTGCTTTTTATCGCTTTCCAGTGTGGAGAGGAACAGTTTTGAATTGATTTTGAAGAATCCCTGACTCCCATAGAGGTTGATATTGGTGGATGCATCGTCAGTCGCTGTTCCTGATACACTTGCTTGTTTCTTTGCAGACACAGAGATCACATCAGAATTGAAAGAGATATTTCCCCTGAGGTTGAATGGAAGATTAACCAGTTTCGCGCCTTGTTTTACAGTGTATCTCATAGGTGCAGAGGCAACTTCACTTCCGTCTTTCAATCTACCAGTGATCTGGATTGATAAATTACCTGATTTGGGCTTGATATGGCGATAAATGATCAGATTATTTGTTATTTCTGCATACGGAGTAACATCGACACCATTCTCGATGATTCGAATTGAAGATTGATCCAATTTATCACCGAGCGCATAGGTCGATACAGCGAGTACTAAATCATCACCGCTATTTACGTTCGTATCCAATGGACTCAGGACTACAAATCCCATGTTCCCGCCATTTATATCACCCTGCATCAAACGATAAGGGTCTCTTAGTGGTGATATCTCAGGCATTGTCTGCGTTTGCCCGTCAGTTCTTACAACTTCAAAGTAATATTCATAACCTTCAGAATTTGCAGGCAAAGCAGGCAATTGATAGGTATAGATAGGATTGGCGTCGGTCGCACCGGACAGCCGGTCTTGCTTGAATGCTTCGGTTTTGATTTCACGATAGTAAATG
>DAONDQ010000227.1:0-2446 GCA_035402645.1 Candidatus Cloacimonadota bacterium
TTCATAAGTCACTCCTTCTTTTTTCTATTGTGTCAACTTATTTAGGACGGCACAAACTGTCCTTACGCATAACAATCCCTTTCCAATCCAATACCAATCCCTTTCCAATCCCATTCCAATCTCTTTGGATTGGAATCCCATTGGAAAGAGTTTGCTTTCAGCTTGGTTACGCATAGGTATTTCTACGGATATGTATCAGGTATTCTTTGAGGCTCGACTGTCAGATTGTTGTGTGATGGAGTTGTCACCCCAGTCGCATGATCCCGTGTTTACCAAAATTGTTCGATTTTAATAGAAAAAGGTTGATACTTTTCAAGGGAATTCACTTCATGCAGTATTAAGATAACATGGGATATGGTGTGAACATGCTGAAATTCTATTTTTCATTGCAGGCTCGAAGAATTCACCGCAGCATCGTCAATCTGGGTGTGCATCCGGTGTTAAGCTATCTTTTTATCATTGTAGCATTCTACTCTGTTTCCTACATATTTTCATTCAAACAGGTGTATTATCCTTATTCATATATCCTTATCGCCTTATTTGCTGTAAGCCGTTCAAGTGCGCCTGAGCATAATGATTTTCTGAAACTTACATATCCCAAAAAGACATATTCCCTGATTCGCATGATAGAGAATATCGTTGTGGCTATCCCTTTCATGGTATATCTCTGCTATATGGGAAATTATAATGCAGCACGGGCATTGTGTATCCTGGCACTGATCCCGGCATTCATGTACTTCAAATTCCAGTGGAGACTGGTTATCCCAACTCCGTTTGGCAGGAACCCGTTTGAATTCATTGTCGGTTTTCGCATCACATTCCCGCTCTTCCTGTTTGCATATTTCCTGACATATATATCGCTGCATGTGCATAATTTCTACATTGGCATCTTTGCCATGTGCGCTGTCAGTATCCTCTGTACCATGTTCCATATGAAGGTTGAGGATCATTTCTATGTGTGGATCTATTCCATGAATGCGCGTCAATTTCTGTTCAGGAAGTTACGCACTGCGGTATTTTACACACTGTTATCCTGTTCACCTGTTCTTATTGCATTGAGTATCGGGAATCCTGGTAGGATACCGGAAATACTGGCTTTCCAAACTGCCGGGATTATCCTTGTCTGTGCGGGGGCTGTTGCCAAGTACACATCCTTTCCTGATGATATTGCTTTAAGGGAAGGAATGCTGGTCATGTTTTCTGTCATGTGCCCGGTATTACTGCTGTTTGCCATTCCATTCATGTATTTGCATGCCAAGAGAAACCTGGAGGGAATCCTGGAATGATAACGATCAAAAATTTGAGTAAATCCTATGGAGATGTGAAAGCGCTGAATGAAGTGAACCTGCATTTCGATACAGGTAATATCTATGGAGTTGTGGGACCGAATGGTGCCGGGAAGACGACATTATTCAACTGTATCGCAGGTCTGATTCCGTATGTTGGGGAAATTTATTATGAAGTGGGTGATTTGCGGAATCACATGGGATTTTTACAGACGGAACCTTATTTCATGTCCTTGATAACAGGAAGGGAATATCTGCAATTGCTGTGCAATGCCAGGAATATTCCTTTCAAGGGAATCGAGGAAGCCAATATCTTCGATTTACCTCTCAATCGCTTTGCATCGACCTATTCCACCGGGATGAAAAAGAAGCTGGCACTGACAGGGGTGCTGATCCAAAAGAACGATGTCTTCATACTGGATGAACCTTTCAATGGCGTGGACATCGAGAGCAACCTGCTCATTACGGAAATCATCAAGACACTGAAATCCATGCATAAAACCATGATCATTTCGTCCCATATTCTATCCTCTCTGACGGATATCTGTGATTATTTCATCGTTCTCAAGGAGGGGAAAGTGGACAGGCATGTGGACAAAAAGGCATATCCTGAAATCGAGAATGAGATGCGGAGTGCAGAAATCGGGGAGAAGATGGAGAGGGTGAAGAAGTTGGTGTAACAATATTAATAGATTTCAAATGATAAGAGTTATTAACATATAATAAACTTACGTCATAGTATAAGTACTACTCTATCACTCTCTATTTCATGAGGATCATCTTACGGGTACTGTGGATTTCTCCAGCTTTCAACCGATACAGGTACACTCCGCTGGCACAGGTATTATTGTATTCATCTCTTCCGTTCCATACGATTGAGTGCTTCCCGGATGTCTGCTTTTCTTGCACAAGTCTCCTTACCAGTTGTCCCCTGATATTGAAGATATCAAGAGTGACCCGTGCCTTATCGTTCAGGCTGTATGATATGGTGGTGCTTGGATTGAACGGATTGGGATAATTTGTGAGTGTAGAGGACACTTCAGGGTCCTGCACGATATCTTCATTCCCCACAGGCGCAGAACCGTATTCATAACATCCCATATCAATCCTGTTATTCCAGATTCGGTAATTCCCTGCCAGATCGGCAAGGGGTAGGAATA
>DAONDQ010000228.1:0-2365 GCA_035402645.1 Candidatus Cloacimonadota bacterium
ACCGGTAACCAAATCCATGGCACCGCCCATACCGGGGACCAGCTTTCCGGGAATCATCCAATTGGCGAGATTGCCATGCTGATCGACCTGCAGGGCACCGAGCACTGTCACGTCGATATGTCCGCCCCTAATGATACCAAAACTGGTGCAGGAATCGAAGTAACTTGCTCCTGGAAGTGCTGTCACCAAGCCACCGCCGGCATTTGTCAGATTCTTGTCTTCCTTTCCCGCTTCAGGGGCAGGACCAACACCCATCATCCCATTTTCACTTTGGAAATACACCGTTACACCGGTGGGAATATGATTTGCAGCTTCGGTCGGAAGACCAATACCCAGGTTGACATAATCTCCATTGTGCAATTCACGCGCAATGCGCTTTCCAATGATTCTTTTCTTATAATCCTTATCCATGATCTACTCCTCATGTTTCACAATGAAGTTTACGAATACACCGGGTGTCACGATGATTTCCGGGTCCAATTCCCCGATTTCCACGATTTCATCGACTTCAACAATCGTCTGTTGAGCAGCAGTTGCCATGATTGGATTGCTGTTGCGGGCAGTCTTTTCAAATACCAGGTTTCCCATCTTATCGGCTTTTTGGGCACGAATCAGGGCAAAATCTGCCTTGATCGGTAATTCAAGAAGATAGTCCTTTCCTTCGATTTCCAGCACTTGCTTTCCATCCTGGACGACTGTTCCCAAGCCAGTGGGTGTCAGTACTCCACCTAAACCCGCACCGGCAGCGCGAATACGTTCCATGAGAGTTCCCTGTGGAACAAGCTCGATTTGCATCTCTCCAAGATTCATCTGATTCTGGATTTCCTTGTTTGTTCCCATGTGAGAGACTTGGGCTGACTTGATTTGACGGCTCATCACAAGTTTTCCGATTCCCCGATTTTCATAATCGGAGGCAATACAAATGATGTGCAGATCGGGAGTTCCCTGTTCAACCAGGGCATCGATAATGTTCTCGGCAGCCCCAACGGCAAGGAATCCACCCATCATCAGGCGGTCACCCGGACGAATCATCATGGCTGCTTCTTTTGCAGTAATGAATTGCGGCATAATGTTCTCCTTTTCATATTTATCCTAATGATTGAAGGTTCAAAAAAATGTTGGAAGGCGTCAACGAAAAAGATAATACTCTATATATGCTGTATTCCTTTTGCTTTGAAATCTGTTGACGAAAGTCGTTCAAAAGAGAATATGGTTCATGTGTGACTGAGTGGTTTAAATGGGAATCCCGTTCAAAGCGGGAGCGGTCTCCGCCACTGTAAGCAGCATGAATCGGGATCATGTCACTGTCCCCAGAAGGGATGGGAAGGCATGATCGATACCCGCTGCAAGCCAGGAAACCTGCCATTGAGTCAAAGAGAAGGAACCTCGGAGTAAGAATTCCTTATCTGACCCGGACTCTTTTTCCGCTATGTCACACATAAGGAAAGGGAGGTACCGATGAAAGAACTGATTATTATTCTCATCTCATTCATTCTATTATGCTCCTGTACTCCCAAGAAAAAAATCACACAGCCGCGCTATGTGATCACTTCTCCGGAAGTGGCAGAGATCATTGCCTTCATTGATGGGACGCATCAAATAGTAGGAGTGACGGATGAATGCACTTTTCCTGCCTCCCTGAAGAGTATACCCAGAGTAGGTAAATTTGGTGCCATCGATAAGGAGAAAATCCTGAACTTGAAACCCACGATGGTGTTCACATCCGGATTGGAGCAGGCTTCTCTTGCTTCTGAATTGAACAAACTCTCAATTCCAACCTATGTATATTATCCAAAAACCATGAACGATATGATCAACGATATCAGGGAAATTGGGGAAAAAGTCGATGCTGAAAAGAATGCCAACGCTTTGGCAGATTCCCTGAAAGAAAAGATAGAGGGCTGGAAAAAGGATAACTTGGGTGTGAAGCGTCCAAGAGTCTTTCTCGAGATATATCATGAACCATTGATGAGTGTTTCAAATCAGTCCTTCGTGGGGCAGGTCATAGACCTGGCGGGGGGAAATAACATATTCCCCATGCTTGAACGTGATTATGCGAGAGTGAAGGCTGAAGATGTCATTACCCGCGACCCGAATGTCATCATCAGTTTCTCGGAAATACCGGTGAAAGATATCAGGAATCGAAGAGGCTGGGAAAAAATCGATGCAGTGAAGAACAATCGTATCTATCTCGATGAAGATATCAATCCCGACTTAATTTTGCGTGCAGGTCCACGAGTGATGGAGGGAGTCGAAAAACTCCATACTTTGCTATATGGAAACAATGCAAAGATGAACGGAAAATAATAGATTATCATACTTATGAAAAAGAAAACAACGACAACATTAGAGCACGAGAAAGGCA
>DAONDQ010000229.1:0-2363 GCA_035402645.1 Candidatus Cloacimonadota bacterium
TTTTGGTTATGCGATCTCTAGAACAATTTTATAAATAGCAACTTGAGTTAATTACCCGTATTCGCTAATTCAGATATTATTAATCTTCTCTAAGATTGAAGTTAACCTTAAACCCCTTAGCAAATAGGAACTGCTGTAAACTTAATAGAGAGCCAATCCCATTAACGATAACCCCGTAACTATTGTCACCTGGGTGAAAACTGTCTATTAGTTCGAACTTAATATCAGCAGGGCAATCAGTGCAATTCTTGTTAAGGAAATTGTAGGCTCGTCCTGATGGGGTACTCTCAGCCTGCAGATTACTCTCCTCCTCTCCCTTGAGGACAGAGCGTAAATATGCAACATCGAGTGTTCCATCCTCTTTCAAGTAGTCCTCTTCCTCATCACCAAGATAGCCGTTGCCAGTAGCCCAATCTAGTATCTCATTATCCGATAAATCATCCGTTTCATAATACACATCAGTGCCAATCTCAAGTGAAATTTCCTCTCCACTAGGATCAGATAAGTATGCAATCACCTCAATGTCGGGCTGGTCATATTTAATGAGTTTGTCCATTTTATCTCATCAATGATTAGTGGATTGATCGTTATTTGAATCTAGATCTTCTAGTTTCCGTTTCGAAGTCGTATTCCTAAAAGGTCGCCCTTTCCACGAGGAGACGGAAACCTGCCCCACCCTGTCGTATGTATACGGGATTCGATCTAACTCTTCCAAGAATTTCAGCCCTGGGTCCTGAGTCGATGTATCATGTGATTGTTGCCCTTCCTTCTTAGATTTCTCTGCTGGAGACTCGGAACCCTTTTTCACTAGAGCTTGCCCCTTAAACGATCGTACGAAAGCCTGCCCAACCTTATCGCTGGAGTATGGCGTGTCCAGATATTCTTTCCAAAATTTCTCCCCTGCACTTAGGACCTCCTTTGCAAGCGCATTCTTTTTTGCCTTATCGTTTTTCATAATGCAAATGCTTTTTGTGGTTAAACAATATGCATTTCAGAGCATTAACATCTGGAGATTCAATCCCGTTTTTTTGGTGTGCATCACCCACATTGTATGTCCACCGTGGTGTCGGCTACCCGGTTGGCATCGCCTTTAGGCGAACTCGAAATGCACCTCAAAAATAGAAAATATTTGGCAGACTGTGGCAACAATATTCACATTGTACCATGATTAAATAGCCAGTATTTTATCCTTACATTTATTAAATTTGGCAGAAATAGTCAAAAAACCTTAATCCTCCCCTGCTGTCCATGAAGCTAATCATGCATGTTAGGCACTTAAGATTGTAATTATCAAAATATACGCTCAATGAACGAAGATCAGAAACGCCAACTCAATCAACAACTTTGGAATATAGCTAATACTCTGCGTGGTAAGATGGATGCAGATGAGTTCCGGGATTACATACTCGGTTTTATTTTCTATAAGTACTTATCAGAGAAAATGGAGCTCTATGCCAATGAGATACTGAAGGAAGATAAAATTCAGTACCTGAATATTTCAGAAGATTCTAAGACTGGACAGGAATACCTTGAAGCCATTAAAGAAGAATCGCTCGAAAAACTGGGTTACTTCCTTAGACCATCAGAGTTGTTTGGGCAAGTGGCAAAACGTGGTAATGGAAATGGAAAGGGGGAGAGCTCTTTCATCATTGAAGACGTACAGAAAATCCTCATAAGTATTCAGAATAGTACGATGGGTACTCGTAGCGAAGACGACTTCGACCATCTGTTCGAGGATATGGATTTGAACAGCACTAAACTCGGTAAGACCGCTGAGCAGCGAAACGAAATTATCTCAAAGGTGCTTGCACACCTAGACAAGATTGATTTCCAACTACAGCAAACAGAAATTGATGTTCTGGGTGATGCATATGAATATCTGATTGGGCAGTTTGCAAGTGGTGCTGGCAAAAAGGCTGGTGAATTTTATACTCCACAGCAGGCATCAAAGATTCTTGCTCGTATTGTGACACTTGGAAAAACGAGGATTAAGTCAGCCTACGATCCGACATGTGGTTCAGGCTCATTAATTCTGCGATTGGGCAAAGTATGTGATGTACTGAAGTTCTACGGGCAGGAGCGTAACCGAACAACCTATAACCTGTGTCGGATGAATATGATTCTACATGGGGTTCATTTTACCCGGTTTGATATAAAACTTGAAGATACACTTGAACACCCGCAGCATGTCAAACTGGATGCCGAAGCAGTAGTCGCAAATCCACCTTTTTCGGCACAGTGGAGTGCCAGTCCAATGTTTATGACCGATGACAGGTTCAGTGAATACGGTAAACTTGCCCCGTCAACAAAAGCAGATTTCGCATTTATTCAACACATGTTATATCATCTTTCCGAGAATGGTG
>DAONDQ010000230.1:0-2350 GCA_035402645.1 Candidatus Cloacimonadota bacterium
CATATGAGATCGCATAGAAGCCTGCAGGAGCATAGGATAATCCCATCTGCGTCCTGACCTTCTGGAATATCCTGCTGTTGAAATCGCCGCCGAGTACATTATTCATGACGACCATGGGGCAGTAATCAGGACTATCCTTGGTTATTTCAGCCATATGTCCCATTAGAATCCAACTTTGATTGGCATCTGGTTTTTTCACAAGGTTCACGGATTTCTTATATGTAATATCCACCTTGGGTAATGGTGGTACAGCAGTATTTCCCTTCTTCCAATCAGTAAAAAGACTTGTGATGGTTTTTTTCATATCGGCAGTCTTGAAATCACCGATCAGACTGATCGAGATATTCTGAGGCTGGTAGAAATCATGATGGAATTTGACGATATCATCTCGTGTGACATTGGCAATTGTCTGATATTCCTCATTTCTCGCATAAGGGTTATCCTTACCATAAACCAGTTTCGGAAATTCCCTGAAGGTGATATCTTCCATCTGATCATTTCTTCTCGCGATATCCGCATTCAGACCCTGCTTCATGATCTGGAGACGTTCCTCTTCAAAACGGGGATTCATAATGGCTGATTTCAGCACATTCAATGACAACTGGGTGTCTTCCGGTAGAAATGACATACTAAATCCACCACTACGCTGTCCAATATAGGAATTAAAACGAATACCATTTTCATCGAGTAACTGATCCAGGTCCTTCGCCGAGTAACTTCCGGCTCCACCAGACTCGATCAGGTCACCTGTCATTTCCCCCAGACCTATCTTATCGGCTGGATCATAGACTGAACCGGTCCTGACCATTCCGCGCACATTGATGACAGGTAATGCATGGTCTTCGCAGAAATATATGGTCATCCCATCAGGGAGAACCATTTTATCGACTTTGGGAAGTATGATCTTATGAAGTGGGGCAAAGGTCATTGTGCGGACATCTACTGCAAGCAGAGTACTTGAAACAGCGATGAGGACAAACAATAATATGATATTTCTGATATGTTTCATGTTACTCTCCCTTTGTCACCATTTCAGCAACGGTCTTGTTTGTATCAACCAGGTATTTTTTGGCAGCAGCCTTGATTTGTTCAGGTGTTACTTTCTTGGTTTTGTCAAATTCATTGAATAACTGGCTATAATCACCTTCCAGCGCTTCGTAATAACCAAGCTGCATGGCAAGGTAAAGTCCACCATTCAATTGCTGTACATTCTGTAATTGAGTTCGCTTCTGATATCCCTGGAGTTCCTTTTGCGTAACCGGCTCATTCTTCATTTTGTTGATCTCGATTTCGATGGCATCCTTGCATTCCTGGATTGTATGCCCCGGGCTTGGCACTGCGCCAATCAGGAGAAGGTTCGGATATTTCGAACCCGGATATCCTTTGAATGCAAATGCACCCACAGAGACTTTTTTGTCTTCCACGAGGCTCTTGGTCAGTCTTGAAGTCTGACTTTGCCCCAGGATATTTACCAGGGCATCGAGGGCAGGGCTTTCAGGGCTTATTTCTGCAGGCACATGATAAGCCATGAAAAACATCGGTTGTGCATTTTCCTTGATCACGTAACTCCGCTCAGAAGTCTGTGGTGGTTCCACAATGGCAACATCCTGAACCGGTGTTCTTTTGGGAATCGTTGATAAGTATTTATCTGCCAATGATTTTACATCAGCAGCCTTTACATCCCCATAAACGGTGAATATGAGATTGGCTGCCCCGTAATATTTATTGAAAAAGTCATATACATCCTGGCGTGTGACGGATTCCAGGTCTTCCTGGTACCCTATCGTCGGGTGCTTGTATGGATGTACTGTAAAAGCACTGTCTGCAATGTCACTAATGAGTTTTCCCTGGGGAGAATTATCATAGCGCATGCGCTTTTCTTCAATAATGACATCTCTCTCCTTATAGAATTCACGAAATACGGGATTCGTGAAACGATCTGTCTCCATTGCCATCCAAAGTTCTAAACGGTTGGAAGGGTAACTGATCTGGTAAATTGTCATATCCATCATTGTACCAGCGTTCAGGTCTGTCCCGCCATTCCTTTGGATGATTTCCGAAAATTCATTAGGAACTATGTAATCACTTGCTTCCTTATCTTTCGCATCTAATTTCTTTTGCAGGTCATCGATCTTATCTTTCGATGCGTTCGACTTCTTTGCGGCAAGGATCTGGGAAAAAATCGCATCTGCTTCATTATTTAGCTTTTGTTCCTTGGTGTAATCCGAGGTACCAATCGTAGTTGTCCCTTTGAATGCCATATGTTCAAGGATATGCGCGATTCCAGTCTTCCCGGGTTCCTCATTCACTGAACCTACTTTTGCGACTGTGATGCAATGAACAATTGGAA
>DAONDQ010000231.1:0-2347 GCA_035402645.1 Candidatus Cloacimonadota bacterium
GCAGTAGTTTTTTCATAATCCCTCTCATTGATATACCACGATGGTTTCTTTTTTGCTGACTTCACCATTGTCTGTGATGGCTCTCAATATATAAAATCCAAAGGGTACTTTCTTCCCTTTCTTATCCCTGCCATCCCATGACCATGTCTGTTCAGTCCCTGTTTCTGAACCGGTTGTATTATTGGCACAATATCCCACCAGTTCACCCTTCATGTTGTATATTTCAATATTCAGTTTGGAAGCACGATTCGGAGTGATCTTGAAATGTAAAACCTGATCACGTCCAACGTTGAGTTTCCTGCCTTCGTAGAAATTGATGGTATTGATCTTTAATGCGACTGATTGGAAAGGAGGCTGTTTGAAGAATGTTCGGTTATCCTGTGGCCTGATTCCCATGTCTGCATTACCGTCAGCATTCGCATCAATGGTGAATGTAACATAATTATCAATGTATTCAGTGACGCTGGAATCGTTGTTCATACCTCCCAAATTGTCCGGCATTACATCCGGTCCGCCCGTATTATCCGCTCCTCCTGTGATCACAGCAACCATCTTGATCTTTGGATAAGAAGCCATGTTCCTTTGTGTATTGTAATAAAAGATAGACCAGGGAATCTGTGCCACCATGAACCGATTCAGGTTTCCGGTATTATAAGAGGAGATGGAACTAACGGACATCTGGTCACAGGTATTCGTACTACCTTCTCTTACTTTCCAGAATTGAGGAGTGACATTTGTATCCCATGTCGCGAGGAAAAAATCAGGATTCAAGCCATAGAATTGAAAGGCTCTCTTCCAGGTATTGATGTCTCGCATATTGGTGAAGCCATAGTCATCATAAATATCGAATAACAGAATGACATTGTTGCCCCAGCAGCTGGCATCAACTTCCACATAGAAAAACTGTGAATCCCAGGATACCTTGAGTTGCCTGACATCATTATTGACACCCCAGAATGAATCATCCGGATATTCGAGTAATGTCCCACCTGGTGTTTTCATGATCACTTCATCATCAGTAAAATAACTCACCATTAATGAATCAATCTTGATTCTCTGAGAAATATCAACATCGGTGACAGCGTAAAATAGCGTAATGAAAAGGAAAAAGATCAGAAACAGGAATGTTCGTTTCATATCACCATCCATTATACAAAATGGCTTGTCCTCATTTTTTGAGGACAAGCCGTAACATCGTTATCAGTAATCGTACATTATTTTAGAAGTACCATCTTCTTGCCGATCAGGACACCACCATTCCTGAGTTTATATAAATAAACACCACTTGGTGACTTCTTACCGGCATCATCCTTACCATCCCATCTGATTTTGTATGTCCCGTCACCCTTATCTTCATTCACCAGGATTCTTACGAGTTGCCCCTTGATATTGAAGATCTGGATCTGGACATTACTTCTTTTGGCTACTGAATATTCGATCATGGTTTCACCATGGAATGGATTCGGCTGATTTTTGAGAATTAAGGTATTTGCAGATGCAGTCTGATCATGGTTTGCCGTAGCAGTGAAATCATCAACAGGAAGTACCTGTGTTGCAAAGGAATCATTGATGGTGAAGGTACGATTCCCCATATAGGCTTCCCAAGTCCAAGTGCTGGAAGCATCAAATGCACCGTATTTATAATGAACTACCTTTACTGAACCCGTTGGGAAGGTAATATCAACAGAATAATGGTCTCCCGCCAGGGAAAGCATATGACTTCCATTCGTCCAGTCCAATGGCAGTACATCCCCCTGCACACTGACACCACCTGCGTAGATCGCCGGATCTACTGAAGCAAGGGTGACCTGGAATGTAACGGTCACATCCTGCGTGGTTCCACCGGCAAGAGTGACACTCACTGTCTGCGGGTCAGTTGTTGTTAAGGAAAACGTTGGGTATGTGGTATCCACCCAAGTGTGAGTTTCATCATTCACGCCCCAAGCCCATGTATTGCTGCCGCCATCTGTTACCAGGTCCTGGGTGCAGGTAAAGATATGATCTCCTGCAACTGCATCACCATTGGTGCCATCATCGACAAGAGTAGCATGTTCAGTACCGTTATCCCAATTCATATCATAATTGCCGTTTGCATTCCATGAGCCTTTCAGATAAAAGGCTGTATGTGTCTGACCTGCAACATCATTTACGGTAAAGGTCACAGTTGCGCTTGGTGGTGTACCGGCACTTGTTGTGATCGTATTTGTATTGAAATTATAAGTGATGAGTGTCGGGATGGTTCCGTCGGAAACGAAAGGAATATTGGCACTTGTAGGATTCTGATCCCAATTGCCGTTCAATGTGATTTTAAACTGGTAAGTTCCAGCGGGTATCACACCCTGCCATT
>DAONDQ010000232.1:0-2237 GCA_035402645.1 Candidatus Cloacimonadota bacterium
TAAGCACAAGTTCACCGAATGTGACACTTCTTGATACTTCTCTTGCTTGTGGAACTGCTGTCGCAGGAACAAAACTGCAAAAGGCATTCAGGGTCAACCTGGGTTCAATTGCAACAAGTACATCCATATCATTCAATCTCACCATTACCGGAACAAGCATGACGACTGTTACACAAACGATTAATATGACCGTCGGAATTGCAAGCATGAACAAGGACTTTGAGTTAAATAATGGTAATTTCACCACTGATGTTCCAACTGTTCTTCCAGGATGGCAGTATGGGATTACTACAAAGATCACTGAAAACACAACGCATCTTTGGGGAACAGATCTGACTTCAACCTACCCCAACAATGCCACTTGGGATCTTTACAGTCCATCGATGACGATTGGGAGCAGCTCAACCTTATCATTCTGGCATTATTACCTGGTTGAAGCCAATTATGACGGTGGGGTTGTATATATCTCTACGGATGGAGGAGCGAACTGGACAATCATCTCACCAAATGGCGGTTATCCGAACAGTTCAACCCATCTTGCCATAAGCCCTGCATACTCATGTTCATACCCAACCCCTTCAACCGGTATTACAGGAACGGCAGTCTTTGATCTGAGTGCGTATGCAAATCAAACCGTCATGTTCAAATGGCATTTCTTCTCCGATATCGGTAGGGTCTATAAAGGCTGGTTCATTGATAATGTTGTCGTGACAAATCTACTTTCAGGACCTGTAAACAAGAATGGAAAGATAACGGGTACGATCACACTGTCACCCACCAGTCCCAATGTGACAAAGGCTCTCGTCAAAGCAGGGCAATACGCGACTCATCCCGCATCAGATGGCAGTTATTCAATCTATCTACCCAATGGTACATATTCCACTGCAGCTACCTTGACCAATTATTCAACACCCTCGTCACAATCACTGACAGTCTCGGAAGAAAATCCCATTCAAACCGGGAATTTCTCATTGGAGTTTTTGGCAACTCCACCAACTCTGTCTTATAGTGCCCAGATTGGTTCAATTCCATTGAGTTGGTCAGCGAGGGAGAATAGACTGCTTCACTTCAATCACTATAATGTATATCGCAGGATCAATGCTGATGCATTCATGAAGATCACGGAAGTGACAGGTACTTTTTATACGGATACACCAACGATCAACGGCACATACAATTACTATGTGACTGAAGTTTATGCCGAAGGTGAAAGCGGTGCAAGCAATACAGTATCATTTACATATCCCCCAACTCATACTGCTCCGAATGCTGTGACTCTTGTTTCACCTGCAAATAGCGCAACGAATATTGCTTTATTACCCACTGTCAGTTGGACACCAAATGATTCCCGTATTGGTTCTGCCAGTACTTCCCGCTCAGAAATACGGCATTCCGACCGAGATGCAGCAACAGTATATTATGTATATTGCGATACAAATGCAAATCCGACAACACTGGTTGGTTCGCCCACATCATCACCCTTCACGTTTACAACTGCCTTATCCTATGGAACAGCATACTATTGGAAAGTTGTAGCACATAATGCGTATGGTAATTCGATCGGAAATACTGTACGTTCCTTCACGACAGTTGCAAACCAGGTACCATTGGAATCTCCTGAAAATGTAGTTGTCACAAAGACTGAAAGTGGTGTGGAAATCACTTGGGATACAGTTGAAGATGCAACGATCTACCGTGTATATGCAACAATGGATATCAATACATCCAACTGGGGATCGCCGATAGCAACCGTAAATGCACCGAACCACTCCTGGACTGATGCAACCGGCAGCAATTGGCGTTTCTTCAAGATCACTGCTGACAATCCACGAATCGAAATTAAAAGTAATCAATAATATATCAATCATTTGCATCAAACAAAGCAAGCGCAGTCAGAAATGGCTGCGCTTGTATGTTAAAATCTACATTCATCGTTATTTCTGATTAAATCACAAGAATCAAATTCAGTTCTTTCTGAAATTACTTCATCGGTAGATATTTTCTATAAGAATCAGTTGACAGCAAATAGTGTTGCAATTAGTTACCATCCCATGAAATTGCTTTTATATAGTGAATTATCTTAGGGAACATCCTTAAGAACAATTCTTGCATTTAAATAATCTCGTTATTTATTCTGTGTATGGAGAGTCTAATGAAAAAACTAATTCTGATGCTTGTTGTCTTCTCCTGCAGCCTACTCATGGCTGTTACTGAAAACAGCATACCTGCTTCTGTAT
>DAONDQ010000233.1:0-2162 GCA_035402645.1 Candidatus Cloacimonadota bacterium
AATCTTTCCAATCCTGCTCCATACCAACATTCCTGCACACATTGTACAAGGTTCGACAGTAACATACAGTGTATAATCGTACAAATACTTCTCACCTTGTTCAAGTATTGAATCAAGAATGAGATGTTCAGCATGAGCCAGAGGATTCTTTAACTGCCTTGTCCTATTATGATTCGATAGTACGACTTCATCATTTTTGACAAGAACTGCACCTATCGGGATCTCATCTTCCTCCATAGCCTTCGCTGCTTCATCCAAAGCAATCCGCATGTAGAGGGCATCATTGTCAACCATTAAATCCCTGCCATCCTTCTCATGCTTGATATTGATATATTGCTTTCATCCTGCGCTTAGGGTCTTCCAATCGAATAGTATGTGAATCCCATTTCACGCATCGTATTTGGTTCATACTGGTTTCTGCCGTCAAAGACAACGGGTTGATTAAGCATGGATTTAATCTTATTGAAATCAGGATACCTGAATTGATGCCATTCAGTGATCAATAACATGGCATCAGCGCCTTTTAATATCTGGTACTGCTCATTCCCAAAAGAAACTCCCTTCATATCCTGCAATTTCTTTTTTGCTTCATCCATAGCTACCGGATCATAGGCAATTACTTCTGCTCCTGCATCTAACAGTCCACGAATGATGACTAATGACGGTGCTTCTCTCATGTCATCGGTCTGAGGTTTGAAGGAAAGTCCCCATATTGCAAACTTTAGATTGGTAAGATCTTCACCAAAATGCTTTTTGATCTTTTCAACGATGACATGCTTCTGTCTTTCATTCACTTTTTCAACAGCATGCAGTAAGGTTGCAGGTAATCCATTCTTTTTTGACATATGAAGCATTGCTTGAACATCTTTCGGGAAACAACTCCCACCATAACCAACACCTGGATAAATGAATTTATAACCGATTCGCGTATCAGAACCAATTCCGATACGAACTTCATTCACGTCTGCACCTGTTTTCTCGCAAAGTTGTGATACCTCATTCATAAATGAGATCTTGGTGGCAAGCATGGAATTGGCGGCATATTTCGTCAGTTCTGCTGAATGGATAGACATCATAATGACACGGTTATTGGTCAGATTAAATGGCGCATACAGCGTTTTCATGATTTCTGCAACTTTTTGATTATCTACTCCAATAATGATCCGATCTGGCTTCATGAAATCATCAATTGCATCACCTTCTTTCAGGAATTCAGGATTAGATACTACATCAAATTCGATGTGCAGATTTCTTTCCTTCAATTTCTTGGAAATAACGCTTCGGACATCATCTGCAGTCCCTACCGGGACGGTGGATTTATCGACAATAACCTTATACTCATCCATATAAGAAGCAATATCATTCGCTACCTGAAGAACATATTTCAAATCAGCAGATCCATCCTCATCCGGTGGTGTGCCGACAGCTATGAAAAGAACAAGTGAATTTTGCACAGCATGTTTCAGATCCATGCTGAATGAAAGTCTTCCTTCCTCGACATTTCTTTTCACCATGTCTTCCAAACCCGGTTCGTAAATCGGGATCTTCCCATTCTTCAACATATCGATCTTTCGCTGGTCATTATCTATACAGATGACATTACTTCCCATCTCGGCAAAGCATGTCCCTGTTACAAGACCAACATATCCTGTGCCAATTACAGCCAGATTCATGATGATTCCCCTTTATGTTTTTTTCTAAAATATTCGATGGTTTCAGCAAGTCCTTCCTGTAGAGAATAGGTAGGCTCCCAGTGTAAAAGGACTTTCGCTTGTTTATTCAGTAAGCAGTTATGACGAATATCTCCAGGTCTCGGAGGTTGATGGTCAGGTTCCACTTCCATTTTCATTTGTCTTGCAATCTCATGAAGAAGTGCAGAGGTAGTTGTTTTAACCTGTGTTCCGATATTGACTATTTGACAGGAGGCATTCTCCAAAGCCAGTACATTCGCTTTAACAATATCCTTCACGAAGGCATAATCTCTCGTCATTCCCTGAGGTTCATCTTCAAAGGCAAATAAAACGGGTTGAACGTGATCAAGCAACTGATTGATGAATTTTGAGATCACTCCCGCTTCACTGCTGGGGATCTGTCGTGGTCCAAATACATTTGCATATCTTCACACAGTATAATCCCGACCATCAACAGAGTGCTACTACTCG
>DAONDQ010000234.1:0-2029 GCA_035402645.1 Candidatus Cloacimonadota bacterium
ATTTTCATTATAGATCATTGTCAAGTGATGATCACATTTGGGCAGCATGTAAATATCTGTTTTTCTTGAACCCTTATCAGAGCTGGATTTCCCGACAAGAATCGAGCTGCATCCCAAAATCATCAGAATAAGTAATGCAATAACCAGAAGATAAGTTCTTTTCATTGACCACCTTCCTTTGAATATGTACTTAGATTCGTTTTTCGTGTTTAAAGTCAAGTATTATCTTGGATTGAACCAATCACGATCAGCAACGTATTGACAAGGATAAACTTCTTTCTAAGTTATAAATAGCGCAGACCTTTCGTCGAAAATGCATTCACATTTAATTCAGAGAATTCCTTTCTTTCCCATTTCCCAATCGCTGCAGCACCTATCATCGCAGCATTATCCATGCAGTAAGCAAGTCTGGGATACGCAGTGCGAATATGTAGTTTGCCTGCCTGTTGGGTCATGACCTTACGTAATGTTTGATTCGCAGATACTCCGCCTACAACGATTATTTGATCAATTTTCTCATTCTTTGCATACTGAATGGTTTTTTTCACCAAAACATCAATGATTGCTTCTTGCACAGAAGCTGCGATATCTGATTTATGATTTGTTATATAATCTGTATTCTGCTTGGAAATATAATTCATTATCGATGTTTTCAACCCACTGAAACTGAAATCATGATCACCTTTGCGATTCAATCCACGTGGAAATCTAATGAAATTTGCATCTCCACTTTGAGAGAGCTTATCGATGATCGGTCCCCCCGGATATCCGAGATTCAACAATTTTGCTGCTTTATCGAAAGCTTCTCCAGCAGCGTCATCCTTCGTCTTCCCGATAATCGTAAAATCTGTTTCAGTTTTAAAATGAACAAGTTCTGTATGACCTCCGGATACGACAAGAGCAAGATATGGAGGTTTCAAATCCGGATTTTCCAGCTTTGCTGCAAAAACATGCCCCAACATATGATTCACTGTTATCAAAGGAATTTGTAAGCCAAATGCCAGGCTTTTAGCAAATGACAAGCCTACAAGTAGGCTTCCTATCAATCCTGGATTCACTGAAACAGCTATTGCTGAGATATCTTTAAATGAACAATTTGCTTTGATCAATGCAGATTGGGTCAATGTCATGACACTCTTCATGTGTAGTCTTGATGCCAATTCAGGAACAACTCCTCCATAAAGGTTATGTTCCTTTTGAGAAGATACAAGATTAATGAATACATTATAATCACTATCTACGATTGCTACAGATGTATCATCGCATGAAGATTCGATGGCAAGTATTTTTACTGATTCATTCATTCTTTTGAACACGCACCTTTTGTGGAGTGAATTCAATGATCCTGACTGGTTTTGATACAGATACATTGACGGAAACATATTGGTTGATCTGTGCTTGAGATGCATCAGCTGAAGCTTGGAAATCATTCACAGATAAACCATCAAGCATGGATTTCGAGCCTTGAACCTTTACAGAAACCCAAGAAGGCATGATTGTAATTTGCTTGTTTGCCGTCGAAATGGGTATCATTGAAAATGTCTTCGTAATATATTCGGTTTTTACTGTATGAAGTTTCACGGAATGTTGAACTAGGTTTATTTCCTTGTTTGGGCTAGCCAGATCCACAGAAAAATCTGAACTGGCAAGTTGCTTCATTTCGATTGGTCTTGATTTAATTTCCTCAATATTGTTCATAATCTTTTGCGGTCCACTGATCTCTGCGAATACAATATTCTGCTCAAGGGGCAATTGACGAAATTTCGCCTCAACTTCATCAGATTCGAATTGCAGTACAATAGGTACAGTCTTCTTGGCAAGATCATCTGTCTGATAATTCACATTCGCTTCTCCAAGAGGTGTTAAAGAACTTAAAGTAATGTACTTTGGCAAAGCGATCTGGTAATTATTCAGTGAAAGTGTATTATTTTTCATTTCCTTTGCATCGATTTCGACATACGTCCTTGAGAGTTTAAGAAGAAGAATATCAATTCCTCGCGCCTCTACATGAAACAGTACAGATTGAGAT
>DAONDQ010000235.1:0-1868 GCA_035402645.1 Candidatus Cloacimonadota bacterium
TCACCATTGTCTATAATCAAAATGCTTCCCGGATCATCCTGCATTTGAATTTCCGCACCTGATTTATATTCGTGAGTCTCTGCCAATTCATGAAATTCATTTCGATCTTCCGTATTAAAACCTCGAAGCATTTGAGTATCCAATGAATTTGCCATATCATCATAGATTCCGGATGCTGATCTTAAGATGTTCTTCAACATGTCATCATGCTGTCTTAAGCCAGTTTCCACTACCCTGAAAAGTTCATCGGGAACGATGGGTTTCGTTAGGTAATGGAATGCACCACCTCGGACTGCCTTCATTGCAGTTTCAATACTTGAAAATGCGGTAGTAATGATTATTACAGCAAGAGGATCGATATCCTTTATTTTTTTCATCAACTCAAGACCCGTCATATTTGGCATAAAGATATCCAAAATATAGAGATCGAATCTTTCAAGGCTGATCATATCAAGCGCTTCATAACCATCACCGGCAGTTTGAACTTCATAATCTTTATTTTCCAGAACCTTGGCGATCAATTTCAGTATATCTTGCTCATCATCAACGATTAATAACTTGTTATTCATATCAAACTCCATTAAGGAAGATATAGATTTTTGAAATAGCACCAAAACGAAACCTTGTTCTTCATGGGTGCTCGTCCTGCCATCGAAGATGGTTTTTCAAAAGAGAGATCCACTCTCATGGATCGAATATTCGCTAGGGTTGTTGTAACGTTTCCACTGGCATCAAAATATGTAAAACTCATTGACTTGAACCATTGAACTGCCCTATAATCACTTAGAGATTGGCTATGACAAGTAACGAGCACATCTCTCCCCAGTTGATTCACGGTCGATCCTTGTCGAACCCAAACAGTATCCGCCGTAGTGCTTAATGAATCCCCAAATACACTCCACATGGTCCTGAATTTAAACTCAGTCGACGACGCCGTAATAATAGCAGTGCCATCATGAATTCCAATACCAACCATACCAAGAGTGCTCTGCAACTGATTACAAAGATGTTCAGTACTCTTATGAAGTGGGACTGTATCGGCAAGGTCTCTCGAGTTAATCTGAATATTGAATAATGTAGTCATCATCGTGGTCAGGAATAAAGTACCGATGATCAATGCTGCTATGATTCCAATCATTTGATCCATTCTTTCCTCCTAATCCACTTTCCGATATAGCCTGGTCATGGTTACTGATTGAATAGAGGACGGGGTCGTCATTACCGTGACCGTCATTTTTCTGTAATTCGTAGTGGATGCAGTGGAAGTACCCAATGAATCAACATTCGCTACCGCAATGGCAACACTATATATCATGTCATTGGCAATAGGTTGTACGGTTCTTGATCCACCATAATTCGTACTGATCTGATCTATGGTCATCGACTTGCTATATAACTTGGCATCTACTTCATCCATATATCTTTGAGCAAGATTTGTAGCTTGCAGGATATAGGTTGATTTCGTCAGTTGATCAACTTCTGCAAGTATACTTTTATTCGTTACCATTGCCAGTTTGGTAAATAGTACCACTGCCAACAATACCAGAATCATTTCCCGGGTTCCCATGATCAATCATCTCCCGATGTGGCATACGCCACTTCTGCCAAAGATGTCAATCCATCACGAATTCGAGCCAAGCCTGATTGTCTCATGGATAGCATACCATGACTTTCTGCAAGGACCCGAATCTTCTCTTCGTCAATTTCATTACCAGCCTTAACGATAGCTTCCCTGATATCCGGATAAAAATACAATGCTTCAGCGATATTAATACGTCCCTTGTATCCGCCACTGCACTTGGGGCAACCCACTTCTTCAAAGACTAATCCTTTATCCAAGTCTTCCTGTGTCATTCCCAGTTCCAAAG
>DAONDQ010000236.1:0-1868 GCA_035402645.1 Candidatus Cloacimonadota bacterium
GATGTATTATCTTGTTGATTACCATAATTCGATATCAGACAATTTTCTCTACCTGTATGCAAGCAATCCGGTAGCAATCAAGAATTACAAACTTTGTGGATTTGAGGATTTGGATTTCAAATTCGATGACTGGCAGGCAGAGTTTCCCACAGTAGAGTAGTGCTTATGCCTTTATTGCCCTCTTGTAACCACCCGAGATCAAAGCCGATAAGTTGATCAAAATCTCGGGTAAAGCCAACCCACCTGGAGATGCAATATACATAGGTTCCCAAACCGGATCGAACTTTTCCTTGTATTGTCGCAAACCCTGAAGCCGATAAACGGGATTCCCGAATTGGAAGATCATGGCACCAAGCCTATGCCAGAGAGGTGCAAGCGCTCTATTGTATAAACCTGATAAAGGAGCCATTCCCAAATCAAAACGATGATATCCATTCTCCTTCCCCCATAAGATCAATTGCAGGAAAAGATATTCCATGACACTTTCCGATTTCCCTTGTATATAACGCATTAGATCTACGGACATTTCCTTTTTAGTCTCTGTTGTCCAAATATTGGCAAATGCAATGATCTCATTCTCCTTTTTGACAACAGCAACGGGAAATTGTGAGATATATCCGGGAGAGAAGAAACCCAATGAAAATCCTTTCTCTTTTGCATGTTTTTGTTTGAGCCAAAAGTCTGAAACCGTTTGCAATTGAGAAATAGCAGATGAAACCTGTTCGAGAGTGAGCATTTCGAAGGAGCATCCATCCTGTTCAACGACCTTAATGGTTCTGCGATGTCTTTTGTGCCCTGGAGCCTCCATATCGAATACATCTAAATTGATTTTTGCAGTCTCACCGATCTTTGTTAATGTCAAACCCATATCCAAGAACAGCTCCAAATGTTTAGTGCTGACTTCATAAAATACAGGTCTTCCACCATGTCGATCGCAATATTCCCTGAATTGCCATGTTAATTCCACTATGTCTTCATCATTACCAATCGGATCTCCCATTGCAATCCAACTTCTTCCCTCGATGCCGTACATGATCATAGCAGTCCGTGCATCATTGAAAAAGAAACGCTTATCCCCGAGAAGAGCCAAATTCACATCAGTTCGGTCAGAAGACTTCAGGACATTCCGTACCGTCTGCATATCAGGCTGTTCTTTCTGTTCCGGAGCATACATCCTCATGAAGCGCATGACACTGAATATAACCAGGAATCCTGCTAATCCGGCGAGTTCCCGCAAGAATCGCGGAGCATCCCCATGAAGGCTGAAAGTCCACCATAGATCTTTGGAATAAGTAATATGTTTATAGGAAAAGAAACCCAGCCAAACTGTGGACACAAGTGCAATGAAGATCGATAGGATCCACATGGGTGTAAAAGGTTGATTCAATAGGGATGTCTTCCGATAAAAATGGCGGTGACTTGGTATTAGAACAAGTAGCATGATACATAATAAAAGGGATTCCTCATAATCGAAACCTTTCAACAGTGACACGAGAATACCTGCCATCATCAGCAGGATTGTCATGTAGTATGCAGAATCAAGTCTTTTCTGCAATCCCCGGGCAAGGAACAACAATGCAATGCCAATAATGCTCCCGATAAAATGGGAAATTTCGATGACAGGTACCGGCACAAATTCATCTAAAGCCATTAAACGATGATGAAGTGAAGGAGTTGCTGTTGAGAATAACAGAATAATCCCGCCCAGGAAAGCCATGATCGCAAAGAACTGCGGAGCAAGGGGTGCAATGACCTTATCATAAATATTCGCAATGTATTTGATGTGTTTGCGCTGTCTGCAAATCTCGTTTCCTGCAAACAGGACAGAACCAAAGCCCAAAGGAATCAGATAATAGATCACTCTGTTG
>DAONDQ010000237.1:0-1658 GCA_035402645.1 Candidatus Cloacimonadota bacterium
AACTGGACTCTGAGTATCAAAACGGAACTCATTGATACTTGCAACCATGTCATTGTCTCCGTAAAATTCTCCCGCTGCGAGGATGTTATCAGAGCAGTAGTTGAAAAGTATATTGTAAGGAACATAGATAAAAGCACCATCAAAACTAGCAATATTTGTAGCAAATTTATCGTATGCAGCGACAAGTGCCGACTGAGCATCGTCATCCGTCTTATAAAATGTCTCTATACCAACAACACCTTTCTGTGGAATATCGAGTCTATCCTCACTACAAGCATTGAATAACGCCACTGCACCTAAAAGTAAGGCTAGAATATATTTATATTTTTTCATATTGTTATAGTGTTAAATTAGAATGTAATGTTTAGACCAAAAGTTACCTTCTTCGATTGTGGATATGTGCCATTATCGTAGCCAGAACCTGAAGCATCATTATTTTTGGTAGTGGTAGCTGTTTCAGGATCACATCCGACATATTGGGTAAAGGTGATGTAGTCATCTAACGATACAAAACATCTCAGCTTGCTGATGAGTACCTTCTTGGTAATTGATGAAGGAACTGTATAACCCAATTGGATCTGTTTGATCTTGAAGTAGGCACCGTTGAATAAAGATGCAGAAGATCCCCAGAATTCCCATTTATTTGCAACTGCTTTTGGGTCAGGCATTGAGGCGCCTTTGTTTGTTGGTGTCCATGCATTATCGTAATAATACCTGAGTGAGTTACGCATCGGGGTATCAGCACGGTATAATACTGAGAAAATATCATTGCCACCAACACCATTACCAAATATGTTCAGATCGATACCTTTATATTCTAAATTAACGGTAATCCCATAAGTGTAATCTGGGATTGACTTTCCAATATATGTCATATCAGCATCCGATATTGCTTTATCATTATTGACATCCTTAAGATTTGGTTCACCTGTTTCCGGGTTAACCCCTTCGTAAACATACCCTCTGAAGTACCAAATCGGTTGACCAACCTGAAATGCTGAATGGATTGGGTTGTTTGTACCATCTACACCACCGGTGGAACCAGTAAGGAAAGAAATTGCGGGATCGAGATAAGTAACCTCATTATGAAGTGTGGCGAAGTTAGCATTGATAGAATAGTTGAAATCCCCAATCTTATCTTTCCAGCTTGCTTCGAATTCTAAACCACGGTTAAGAACAGAACCTGCATTAACGGTAGTTTTATCAACACCTATTTCCGGTACTGGAGCGATTTCAACGAGCAAGTCTTTGGTTTTCTTGTCATAGTAGTCGACTGACAAAGCGAGCCTGTCATTCAGAAATCTCATATCAAGTCCAAGGTCTAACTGTTCAGAAGTTTCCCATTTGAGGTTCGGATTAGCTAAGCCAGAAGGTGCAGAACCATAAGTAGGAGCCCCATTGTCGACACCATATTGATACCACGAGCCATTGTAAGCGATTGTCGTGTTATATTTGTAATTGTTGAGCACATTGATGTTACCATTTTGTCCCCATGAAGCACGTAATTTCAGGAATGAGAAAACATCTTTCGTTAAATTTTCAGAAAAGAATTTTTCATTGCTGATTGTCCAACCTGCTGAAAAGGATGGGAAGTAACCCCAACGATTTTTTGATGATAATTTCGAAGCATCGAATGCGTCGGCACGGAAGTTTGCCTG
>DAONDQ010000238.1:0-1601 GCA_035402645.1 Candidatus Cloacimonadota bacterium
CCTATGCAATCGGTTATGGTCTTACAGAGACCTCTCCCCTTATTGCCGGATGCGGTCCTTCTGCAGTCAAATTCAGAGCCACTGGGGTCACTTTACCCTCCCTGCAGGTACGAATCGCGAATCCTGATCCGAAGACTGGTGAAGGTGAAATACAGGTTAAGGGCGACACTGTGATGAAAGGTTATTATAAAGATCCGGAAAGAACCAAAGATTCCTTCACTGCAGATGGATTCTTCAAAACTGGTGATTTAGGGGTTCTGACCAAGGCAAATTACCTCTACATCAAGGGAAGGATCAAGAATGTCATTATCGGCTCTAATGGTGAGAATATCTACCCTGAAGAGATCGAAGCGGTTTTGAATGAAGATGAGTATGTCCTTGAATCACTTGTATATGAACATGATAAGAAGATATATGCGCGAGTATTCCTGAATTACGAGATCCTCGAGAAGCAGCATGGCTTTAAGAAAATCATTAATTCACAATTACAAAAGGTGATCTCTGACCTGCTTGACCAGATCAGGATTCGAGTAAACCAAAATGTATCAACATTCTCAAGAATTCACAAGATCATCGAACAGAAGGAACCTTTCGAAAAGACACCTACACAAAAGATTAAAAGATTCCTGTATCGGGATTAGTTCATTTTTGATATCTTCTGGCTCTTGAACCATAATTCAAGAGCCATCACTTTCCACAGAAGACTATTGTAACGCTGATCTCCCTGCAGGTATTCACCATATAATTTACGGATCACCTGTACATCGAAGATACCTCTTCCCCGGAAATCAGGACTTCGAAGCATATCTTCATAGAATTTCCTGAATTCTCTTTTCAGCCATATACTCTCACCGGGTGCAGCAAAATTAACCTTGTCCCTTCTTTCCACAATCTGCTTCGGGACAATTGGCTCTAATGCCTTGCGATGAATGTATTTACCATATTGCCCATGAATCTTGTATTCATTCGGTTGCTGGAAGGCAAACTCAACCAGTCTGTAATCAAGGAATGGGACCCTGCTTTCAATGGACCAAGCCATGGAATTTCTGTCTTCAAAATGCAGAAGCGTTTGCAGGAATATACTCATGACAAGGTTATAAAGGAAGTTGGAGAGTTTTCCCTGTCTGATATCACGCAGATCAGGTAGAACTTCATGCCCGGTGAAATCGATATTCATTACATTGGGAAGATTGTGTTTGATTTCCTGCCTGTAAAGGATGGATTCAGGTACGAGCAATGATGCCATGATCCTGGCAAGTTTCGAGATTGGATTTCCTTTTTGCTGATGCTTCAGATATGGAAGCAACTCCGATGAAATTTGCTTCCATTTTCCTCTCTTTATCATATCTGCATAATACCGGTAAAAGGCATGATTGTATCCGGCAGTGATCTCGTCTGAACCCTGTCCATCAAGTACAACTGTCACTCCGTTTGTTTTCGAGGATTCCATTACATAATATTGGGTTACAGGACTTGAACCAACAAGGGGTGTATCGTGAAACCATGTGATCCTGGTTAAATCTTCAAGCACAGTTTCCGGTTTCGGAGAAATAAAATGACCTATGCTTCCAGTATGCTCATTGACGATCTGCATCCATTTT
>DAONDQ010000239.1:0-1455 GCA_035402645.1 Candidatus Cloacimonadota bacterium
TAAGTTCAGCCGGTGGGAAAGCTATGCACGGAAAGTATTATATGGTGGAGAATGGAATAGACAAATTGTATTCTGAAAATCACAGATTGAGTCGAATTCTGATAATTCAAGTTCAATTGTCTTCTGAAAACCATATTCATCAGGTGGATAAGAATGATGTCCTTCTTCAGGAGGTACACATCCGGGATCTACAAAACGGGAAACATCGTATCTTTCCCAATCCTTGTTCATAAAAGGTGACGGAGGAATACAATTATAACCTAATATTGAAAAGTGATTTGTTTGAATACACTGATTATGACAGTAAGTCCATAATTCTGGATGGGCTCTGAGATTGATTTCCTCTAATGCGGAATCATCATTACCCATAATGAGAAATATAGAGGGATAATTCTGTTTTAATGTTCTCTTGATCGATTTACACCAAGGAACAAGAAAATCTGTAACAAAATCGTCATAATTATATTGTAGCAATGCCATTAATCCATTGCCATTCGGAAACAAGTCTCCACCAAGGAAAAGAAAAGCAGGCTGAATTTGCAGTATCTGTGACCTCAACTTTTCATAAAAGGTGGTATCTCCATGAAGGTCTGTTGCATATATTGCTTTCATTTGTACTTTTTCAATAATCTTGCCGCATCCGTGACAGCTCCGATTTTAACAGCGAAACTTGTCTTTTGTTCGATATCCATATTCGTGATGATATGAACATCAAGCAGATCATCTGTTCGATATCCAGTTTTTAGAAAATTCATCTCAGCAAGTGCCAAGCCCCAACCTTGAAGCCATCGTATAAGTTCTTTTTTTTGTTTGGGTGATCCGTAAAAATGAATCAACAGATCGATATCACTTGCAGGACCTGCATTTGCGTTTTTCGTGCTTCCTATGATATAAAGAGCTTCGACTCCAAACTCAGTTCCATCAAGAGATGCTGCAATTGATTCAGCCATTCTGAGTCTCCAGACCCAATGAGGTTCAGTCGTATAAGGTGAAACTTTTAAAGATGCCCGGGAATCAGGTGATGACGCATTAGGTATATCCAGATAAGCGACCGCTAAGTTCAGGTCTGAATTCATCAAGACACGCAGGATCTTCCCTTGAGAGTTACCAGGCACATCAATCACTTTAATTACCTGTTCCAAGTCATTAAATTCCGGTAATAATTTGGAAAGTATATTGGTGGATTGAGCAAGAAACCCTTCATTAAAGATAATAGTATCATCATCAGGATATAGTGGCAGGTAGCGGATGGAGGCTTCAACCAGATCCTGGAAGAAATGTGTACCGAAAGACAGATCTGGTAGGTATCCACCTTCACACCGTGCGATTTCGATCAGCATGGCTGTGTTATTTATATCTGAATATGTAACCTTCACCCCGAGCCTGATATCACCTTTGGAACCCCAGCGTCCCGGTCCCATGAGAATAAACTTTCTTTTAGGTAGAATACCGTTT